>NZ_ABHH01000018.1:0-48000 GCF_000171855.1 Carnobacterium sp. AT7
CATTGGATTGATCAAATCTTGTTCTTCGTAATAGCGAATCTGTCGAGCAGATAAATCAGTCAACTTCATAACTGTACCAATCGGAAATACCGATCTAGAACGTCTAAGCTCTTTTTCACTCATTTAAGTCCCCCATTCGATTACTTTTATAGAATATCAGTCTTTTTTTCCATTGTCAACAAAAAAATGCATCGAATGTAAGGAAATCTAACATAACAAAATGAACATTACTAGTTTCTATTGGTTAACTGTTCCGATTATAAACACTAAATTGAACTATACCAATTTTAAAAAATCAAAAAAAAGAACCAGTGGATATTTTTCCCACTGGTTCTTTTAGTTCCTACTTACTCTTTTAATACAACGTTAAATACTTTTCTTTTTCCCACTCAGAGACTTGTTCGCGGTAAGCTGCCCATTCAATCTGTTTGGCACTTACAAAACTTTTATAAATATGGTTTCCTAAAGCATCTTGTACAACTTTATCTTGTTGCAAGTATTTAACAGCATTGTGCAACGTAGAAGGAAGATCCTTAATTCCTTTTTTGTATCTTTCTTCTGAAGACATGCGGTAAATATTACGATCAATCGGTTTAGGAGCGATACTTTCCTTTTTCACTCCGTCTAATCCAGATTGCAACAATACTGCAACTGCTAAATAAGGATTTGCACTAGGATCAACACTACGTAATTCTATTCTTGTAGATATTCCTCTCGAACTAGGGATGCGTACCAAAGGAGAACGGTTACGTGCACTCCATGCAATATAAACAGGCGCTTCATAGCCCGGAATCAATCGTTTATAAGAATTTACCGTTGGATTACAAATCGCTGTGTACCCTAAAGCATGATCCAATATACCAGCTAAGAAATGATAAGCTGTCTTACTCAAACCAAGCTCATTTTCTTCATCATACAATACGTTTCCATCTTTGTTGAATAACGACATATTAAAGTGCATACCAGAGCCGCTAACTCCGTATAACGGTTTAGGCATAAAGGTCGCATGCAACCCATGCTTACGAGCAACTGTTTTAACAATCAGTTTAAAGGTTTGAATGTTATCACATGCTTCTACTGCACCGGCATACTTCCAATCAATTTCATGTTGTCCTGGTGCTGTTTCATGATGACTAGCTTCAATCTCAAAGCCTAATTCTTCAAGTTGCAACACAATATCACGACGACAGTTTTCGCCTAAGTCAGTGGGCGCAAAATCAAAATAGCCACCATTATCATTTAATTCAGTTGTTGGTTTTCCATTTTCATCTAATTTAAACAAGAAAAATTCTGGCTCAGGTCCTAAGTTGAATTCTGTATAGCCTTCTTTTTTCATTTCAGTTAGAACACGTTTCAAATTCGTTCTAGGGTCTCCAGAAAAAGGGGTTCCATCTGGATTATAAATATCACAAATTAAACGTGCAACTTTTCCATTTACTTCTTCCCAAGGGAATACTAACCAAGTTGATAAATCGGGGCGCAAAATCATGTCACTTTCTTCAATCCTAACGAATCCATCAATAGATGAGCCGTCAAACATCATTTTATTTTCCATTACTTTTTCTAATTGACTGATTGGCACCTCAACATTTTTTATTGTTCCATCTATATCGGTAAACATTAATCTTAAATAACGAACATTTTGTTCTTTTACACTCATTTCGATTTCTTCTTTTGTAAAATTCTTCATTTTAGTTGTATTTTCTCCCTTTTATTAAATATTTTATAGCCAATGATCTTCAATCTTATCTACTCTAAAAGAACCGTGAAGTCCTTTTTGGATCCATACCTCGCAAAGCTAGAAATTCATCTTGCAAAATTCGGCGAACATCTTCATCCGTTAAAATGGACTTTTCTTCATTTTCCACTTCTTTTTCTTTCAATTCATAGATACGCTTGATACCCGCCATGTTGATTCCATCTGCCAAGTAATCCTTTATCTCAAGAAGTACATCTATATCATTCAAAGAATACATCCGTCTATTTCCTTCGCTGCGTTTAGGACAAATCAACTCTTGTTCTTCGTAATAACGAATTTGACGCGCGGATAAATCGGTCAGCGTCATTACAGTCCCAATTGGAAATACAGACATGGAACGCCTAAGCTCTTTCTCGTTCATGAGGTCCTCCCATCTAGCTTATTACTACAGTAACAATGTCTTTTTAAATTGTCAAAAATTTTACGTGAAATAATCTTTATTACCGAAAAAACAATTCTTCTACAGCTGAGCTGACGGCTAATTTAACATGTTCATACGTCAAGCCACCTTGGACATAAAGTGTATAAGGCGGACGAATTGGACCATCTGCTGTTAATTCCATACTGGAACCTTGGATAAATGTTCCTGCTGCCATAATGACATCATCTTCATAACCCGGCATGTAAGCTCCAATAGGAGAGACGTGCGCGTTTACAGGAGAATATTTTTGGATTGTCTGTGCAAATCTAATCATTTTTTCTTTATTGTTTAAGGAAATCATTTGAATCAGATCTGTTCGTGGTTCATCCCATTTTGGTGTACTTTCAATTCCACAAGCATCTAAAAGTGCAGCTGTATAAACAGCGCCTTTTACTGCTTCTCCAACAGTATGAGGAGACATGAAAAAACCTTGGTACATTTCTTGCAGACTGTATAAAGAAGCACCCGCTTCTCTTCCTATACCAGGAGTAGTTAAACGGTAACCGCACGCTTCAATTAGCTCTGTTTTACCCACAATGTATCCGCCAGTTTTAGCTAATCCACCACCAGGATTCTTGATTAAAGATCCAGCCATCAAATCTGCTCCCACTTCGATTGGCTCTCTTTCTTCAACAAATTCTCCATAACAATTATCAACAAAAACAATCACTTCAGGGTCGATTCCTTTGACAAATCGAATCATTTCTTCAATTTGCTTTATCGTGAACGAAGGTCGGCTGGCATACCCTCTAGAACGTTGAATAGCGACCATTTTTGTTTTTGACGTCATTTTTTCTTTTACTGTTTCAAAATCTATTTGTCCATCCGGCAACAAATCTACTTGATCAAAGCCCATTTGGTATTCCTTGAAGGATCCAATCCCATTTCCTGTAACACCGACAATCTCAAGTAAGGTGTCATAAGGAGATCCAGAAATGTACAACAAGTCATCTCCAGGGCGCATAACACCAAACAAAGCGGTCGAAATAGCATGTGTGCCAGAAATGATTTGTGGTCGAACTAAACCTGCTTCAGCTCCGAAAACTTCAGCATAAACCTCTTCTAATATATCTCTTCCAAAATCATCGTACCCATAACCGGTCGTTGGATTAAAATGCTGTTCCGTAACTTTTTTGTTTCTAAAACTTTGCAAAACTTTATTTTGATTAAATAAAGCTACTTCATGAATGTAGTCATGGACCGGTTTGATTTTTTCTTCTACTTCTTTAATTTTTACAATTAATTCAGGTGCATAGTGATCGTTCCAACTCATGATATTTGATTCTCTCCATTCCATTTCGACGCTGCTTTCGCATACCCCTTAATGACGTATACATTTTTTTCTTCATCGTATTCTTCTGAAATAACTAGCGTTTCTCTTTTTAAACGGACTAACTTATCTCCTTGACTAACGGCTATTTCGATCCGGTAAGGGACCATCAACTCTTGCATTTTTTGCATTATAGCTGTTAGCAATTGCTCGATATCTTCTGGATCATTAGCTGAAATAAATACATTCGGGAAAAGGGATGGATAAAATGAATCTTCGACTAAATCCTTTTTATTATAAACCGTAATCATCGGTATTTTTTCCATACCAAGTTCTTTTAATAACTGAACAACGGTTTGTTCATGTCCGGCCATATTTTCAGCAGAAGCATCTACTACATGCAACAGCAAATCTACACCTTTGGTTTCTTCTAAAGTTGATTTAAAAGACTCAATTAACTGTGTCGGCAAATCTTGAATAAACCCAACCGTATCGGTAAGTGTGACATTCATTCCACTTGGCAACATCAATTGACGTGTCAAAGGATCTAATGTCGCAAACAATTGATTTTCTTCATACGTATCTGCTTGAGTCAACTTATTTAGCAACGTTGATTTCCCCGCATTCGTATACCCCATCAAACCAATTTGAAAGGTTCCACTTTCTTTTCGTTGCTCCCGAGTACGACTGCGGTGTTTTTCCGTTTCTGCTAAATCACGCTTGATATCGGTAATTTGGTCACGAATGTGTCGGCGATCTGTTTCTAGTTTTGTTTCCCCTGGTCCACGTGTTCCAATTCCTCCGCCTAATCGAGACAAATTAATACCTTGTCCAGCTAATCGAGGCAACAAATATTGTAATTGTGCCAACTCAACTTGTAATTTACCTTCTTTGCTTTTAGCTCGCATTGCAAAAATGTCTAAAATCAATTGAATCCGATCAATGACCTTTACTTCGTCTAGTAAAACCTTTTGGATATTTCTCGTTTGACCCGGTGTCAATCCTTGATTGAAGATAACCGTATCTACTTCTAGTTCATCCACTAAAGAAACCAATTCTTCCATTTTTCCTTTACCTAAAAAAGTACGAGAATCTACTCGATCTCTTTTTTGAGTCAGTTCGCCCACTACTTCTCCAAGAGCTGTTTCGGTTAATTGTGCCAACTCTGTCAATGAATATTGGAAATCTTGATTGCTTTCTCTTGTTTGTACACCTACAAGGATAACGCGTTCAGCTGTTTCAGCAGTTTCTTTTGTTTCCATTCCGTTCACCTTCTATTCTAATATTTTAAATACAACAGGAAAGTTTATTCCTTTAGAAATCTTTCCACTTCAATTTCTACTTTTTTTCCGTCTTCAGGAAAGGCTACTAAATCCCACCACTCAACGTGTTCTAAACGATTTTTAAACCACGTCAATTGACGCTTGGCATATCTTCTTGAGTTTTGTTGGATGGCTTCTTTAGCTTCTTGCAACGTCACTTTTTTTTCAAAGTAAGGAAACAATTCTTTGTAGCCAATTCCTCTTGAGGCTTGTGCATCGGGTAACTGTTGTTGATACAACCACTCAGCTTCCTCTATCAATCCTACTTTAAACATCTGCTCTACACGTAAATTGATACGCTGATAAAGTTCTTCACGTTCAGTCGTTAAGCCGATAATTTTAGCTTCATAAAGAAGCTCATTTTCTTTGCGCTCACTTTGATAACTGGAAAAAGGTTGTCCCGTTACGTGGTACACTTCAAGCGCTCGAATAATCCGTCTGCGATTGTTAAAATGAATTTTTTCAGCAGCGACAGGATCGACGTTCGTTAATTGTTCCCATAAATAGAGATTCCCTTTTTCGTTAGCAATTACTTCTTGGGCTTCTCGAAAAGCCAGATCATTTTCACCGCTGCCACCAAAAGTCACATCATACAGTAAGGATTCGATATACAGCCCTGTACCTCCTACAATGATGGGTACTTTCCCCCTAGCTGATATATCTTCAATTAAAAAGCGCGCGCGCTTTTGGAAATCAGATACCGCATAACTCGTTGTGACATCTACTTCATCAATCAAATAATGTGGGATTTCTTTTTGCTCCTCTTTGGACACTTTAGCTGTTCCAATGGTGAGATTGCGGTAAATTTGCATAGAGTCGCCACTAATAATTTCTCCATCAACCGCCTTAGCTAACGACAAACTTAAACTGGTTTTCCCAACAGCAGTGGGGCCTACAATAATAATAATTTTTTTCTTTTTCACACTATTCTCCTTCACCCTGCCACTTATTTCTTATTTCAAGAGCTTTCTGGGGATAATCCGTAATGATACCCGCTAAATTTTTACGAAAACAAAATTGAAGATCATTACTTTTATTAACAGTCCAGACTCGTACTGGCATTTCCGGTATTCGAAAAAGACTAACACTTCTGAACCAACTCAATTTTGGATGCCACATGTTGACTGGAATGTCTGGCGTTAAGAAATGAACATTTTTGCCAGTTTTTTTAAATAATAAGGCAATTTTACAAGTAGCATCAAGTCTTTTTAGCTCAATCAGAGTTTGATAATTAAAACTGGAATATTCAATAGTGAACGGCCAATTCTTTTCAGCTGCAAAGGCAACTACTTTTTCCTCGATTCCTGGATACAAAACTTTATCTGTTTTTAGCTCGATATTGACTAATCCTTGATAGTCAGCTGCGTCTAACAAATAGAAAACTTCTTGTAATGTTGGAATACGAGAAGTGCTGTACTCAGAGGAATACCAGCTTCCGGCATCGAATTGTTTTAATTGGGTTAACGTTAAGTTTTGAACACGGCCTTTTCCATTTGTGGTACGATCAATTGTTTCATCATGGATAACGATCAATTCTTGATCTAAACTTAAATGAACATCTATCTCAATACCATCGCTTCCCACTCGAACAGCTTCTGTGATTGCTTCTATGGTATTCTCCGGATGCGTTCCTTTACTTCCTCGGTGAGCAATAATTTTTGTTTGATTCATGACCGTTGTCCCTCCATTGCTTACGTTCTTAATAATTATAGCATATTTCTATTCTTTGCCCTATAGATTGCTTTTTTTCCATAACAGGAAACAATCGTTTTTTTCTCCAAAGTAACGTACAATAGAACCTGTATTAAGGAGGAAGGCATATGTATTTAACAATCGAAGAAACAGCCCTTTATTTAGAAATTTCTACAACTGATATTATGCGTCTGATTCGTGAAAAACAAATTCGTACTTTATCAGATGGAGAAACTATTTTAATTTATAAAGAGCAATTCAATTTATATTTACGCGAAATTGAGAAGTACAAAAGAGAAGTACAAGAGTATTTAAACGAACCTATCCCAGAAGACATTGATATAAAAGATGAAGATTAACATATGAGCATAATGAAGTAGACTGTCAGGTCCGTTTCATTATGCTTATGTTATTCTCATTCCTACTGTTCCCCTTCACTTATCGAACATACGTTCTTGCAATAGAACTAGCTACTATAAGAAAGGGACCGATTGATGATGATTAAGATGGATTATTCAAATGAACCTAACCAAGATGGTTGCTTAGTTTTAGCAGCTTCTACTAGAGTGAAAAAAGAATATGGCATTAAAACAGGCTCCAGACGATATGAAATTCCTCGTCATTCGTTTATTCAAATTGTTGAACCGCGAATGACCTTATATTTGCGCATCAATGAAATCATCAATGCTATTTTTCTTGAATTTGTATCGGAAAACGATTTGCACCTTTACAGTATTGATGAATCTTTTTTAGATGTAACAGCTTCAAACACTCTTTATGGATCCACAAAAGAAATTGCATTGAAAATACAAGCGACCATTTGGTAACGGCTTCGTTTAGTTGTAACAATTGGCATCGGCGATAACCCACTTATGGAAAAACTAGCTTTGGATAACGCTGCTAAAAAAACACCCAATGGCATAGCAGAATGTCATTATGAAATGGTATCAGAAACCATTTGGAATATCCATCCTATCAACGAAATGTGGGGTATCGGACAACGAACCGCAGCGAATATTTACCGTTTAGGAATTGATTCGGTCTACAGCTTATCAACGAATTCTGCCCAATCCTTAAAACGGACTCATAGGATTATTGGAGAGCAACTATTTTATTATGCTCACGGGATTGACCAAAGCATTATTGCTCAAAATTATATTCCTCTATCAAATTCCTTTAGCAAAAGCCAAATATTAGATAGGGATTACATAGATCAATATGAGATTGAGGTTGTTATTCGGGAGATGGCTGACCAAGTAGCTATAAAACGAAGTGGGCTAGTAGATGGCATCAAGGATAAAAAAAGACACATCACAATTTAATTTAGTGACGTGTCTTTTTATTAGAAACATTTTTAGCCTATTCAATTAATTAATTAATTAATTAATTAGAAACTTTTGTTTTTCCAGTCCAATCACGGTAGCCGCCTTTAAGATGATGAATATCCGTGTGGCCTTCTTTACGTAAGCGAACTGCTGATCGTAAACTTACCGCTTTGTTGTGATCATACAAATAAACTGGTTGATCTTTTCTGATTTCACCACTACGTGTTTTCAAAGTAGAATAAGGAATGTTTCTAGCTCCTAATATATGCCCCGCATCAAAATCTTTTTTCTCGCGGACATCAATTAACTGAACTTTACGCATCTCTTTTTTAAATTCTTCTTCTGTTAATTCAATAGAAGCATTTTTGCGTTTGAAATAACTGTAGACTTCATAACCTGCCCACACTATGATGATAATCCATAAAACTGTATTAATAATCTGACCTGTATTCAATTCTTGTATACCCCTTTCAACTCGTTCTACAGGGATAATTGTACACAAGAATGAGCTGTTTTACTAGCTTTTTTTATTACTACCGTTTTTTCCAATCTTACAACTATACTTACTATGGCATATCGATCAATGAATAAATTGTTTGTTGTTCGATATCTATGATACTTTCATAGCGCCAACCATACAAACTGTATTTGCCATTCTTCGCTATCGAAATAGGCGCATTATCTGGTAGGTCCAAAATAGGTTCAATCGTTTTATGATCAAAATTCAACTTGCCAAATTCAAAATCTCCCGTTTTAAGTTCTAACTGCACCGCTTCTTTTGCAAAAACACCATAAACCGGTGTGTTTCTTGCAGCTTGACTTAAGTAAGGAAAAACTAACCGATCATTCATCGTTACTTTAGGTATAGCCATAAACGATTGATCAACCATGAAAGGGTATTGGTAATTTAATAACAATTCATCATCTGCAAAATCAGAAGGAGTATAGGTTATAAATGTATCTTCATGTACAAAAAAATCTGACACTTGGCTTTTTAATCTCAGCGAATCATTTGTACGGATATCTCCCATATAAAGGTCGCCAGTTTCAAGGGAAAAGTCATCATTATTGTCTACATACAAATACAAATTAGCTGAATACCACATAGGAGTCAACGAAGCTGAAGGTATAGATACGACTTCATTGGTTTCAAGATTCCAATTGCCAACAACTATTTCTGTATCTGATTGATAATAAGAAATAAAAATATGATTTTTATTCGCCGGATTCCAATTCACATTAACGAAACCTTTTGTTTCTAATGGCAACATTTGCATAACGGACCCGCTTTTATCAATTATTCTTAATTCTCCGCCGTTTTCACCGACAACTTGAATCAATACTTGTTGTTTATCTTCTGAAATAATAGCTGTTAAAATAATCGATTCTGCTTCATAAATAGGCGTGATTTCCCCAGTAAAAATGTTAAACAAAGATAAATTATCATTATTTATCTCACCAGTATGCACCAAAACTTCTTCATCAGACATCCAACCGATTACTTTTCTAAAACTTTCATAGTCAATCGGAATTTCTTTATAAGATAATGCCTTTTTTTCTGGCTCAGGAACTTCCGTTGGTTGTTTTTTAGTGCAACTTATTAAAAATAAGGTCGCGGAAAAAAGTAAAATAACTAAGTTGAGGATTTTCACTTTTTTCTTTTTACTTTCCATTCTAATCACCATATTTTTTTTGATTTGTTTACGCGGTTTTATAATGGGATTCTCCTTTGCAAAATCTTTCTCATTAAACTATAACATATACAGCGCCATTTCACACTTTATTAGTCTGTTTTATAGCTAACGAATCCATAAGACGATTTCCATTGCAATACCAAATGAAATAAAAAAAGATGATTTCGGTAAACTGCCGAAATCATCTTTTAGGAATAACATAAGAGGATTATTTTTTTAGGTTATCTCATTTTTAATGTTGATAGACGATTTAATTCGATTACCCAAATTCTGAAGGAATAGGATTGCTTATGACCCAATTGTGGCTTGAAAGTTTTGAATGTTCTAGGATTCAGACAGTCTCAGGGCTCTTACAAGCATATTCATTTATTCCATAAGAGTTTTTTGAAGCACCCACACCCGTTGTTAAACAACCAACTTTTTTAATAAACTACTTATTTTATAAGGTACCATTCATGTGTTCTTTAATTAATGAACTTGCACCGATTACGCCGGCATTGTTTCCTAGTTGGGCTAATCGAATTTTTGTTGTTTCACGAATAGTTGGGTAGGTAAACTTGTCAAAATATGTTTTGATTTGATCTATTAAAAATTCTCCTGCATGAGAAACTCCTCCACCAATCACAATCGTTGATGGATTTAAAACATTTGCCACACTTCCACAAGCCAAGCCTAAGTAGTAAGAAACTTTATCGACAACTTTAACCGCTAATTCATCATTTTCTTTCGCCAAATCAAAAACATCTTTAGCTGTTATCAATTGACCGTCATCAATGATGGTTTTTAAATTTGAATCACCAGCATATTCTTCTGAAAAATCTCTCGCTAAACGTACCACTCCTGTAGCACTTGCAACCGTTTCAAGACAGCCCTTTTTGCCACATGTACAATCGTATCCTTCTGGATTAACTGTGATATGTCCTAACTCACCAGCAGCACCGGCAACACCGTGAATCAAACGCCCACCAGCAATAATTCCACCGCCAACACCAGTTCCTAAAGTAACAAACACAACATCTTCTTCATTTTCTGCAGCACCTCTCCAGCGTTCACCAAGAGCGGCTACGTTTGCATCATTATCAATTGCAAAAGCAATGCCTGTACCTTCTTCAATTAATTGTTTGACCGGTTGAATCGTTGCCCAATTTAAATTGTAGGCTCCCACAACAGTTCCTTCTTTACGATCAACTGTACCAGGAGATCCCATTCCAATACCAATAAAGTCGCTAGGTGATAATTGGTATCTTTCAAGCTGTTCATTGATCGATTCAACTATAGAGGGAACGATATGCGATCCTTTATCTGTTATATCCGTTACAACACTCCATTTTTGTTGAATTTCTCCTTCACTTGTTAAAATAGCAAACTTTATAGTTGTTCCACCTAAATCAATTCCAATAATTTTTTTTGACATGACATTTCCTCCAAATTCAGCATTATTACTCTTTTAATTTTTCTTCTTCTTTTCGATGCTCTTGTTTTAACACGAGTAAAGCAGGCAGGTATTCAGTACTTTCAATTAAACCATTTTCATGCAGTTTTTTTAACTCAACCATCATCAACTCAATATCCCAAGACCGTTTTCCAAGATAAACGTAAATACCAAATCTTTTTAGCAACTGTTGTACATCATACAAATTTGTCATTGCTTCACTCCCTAAAGTCTAAAAGACGAAATAGGTGTATTAAGGTACCCTAGGTAGGCTAATACGACAACCATAACAGCAAAAAGTCCCCCATAAACCAATCGTTTATTGCGCCATTGTTTTACTGGATTAGGTACACTAATCGCTGTTGCAATCAAGAAACCTCCTAGTAAGCCTCCTAGATGTCCTGCCATATCGATTGAAGAACTAAATACGCCAAAAATAATATTAATAATGATCAATGTCCCGAAGCTTTTAGCCATCTGTTGAATAGCCGGGTTATGTTTAAAAGTCTGACCAAGCATAATGGTTGATCCGAATAATCCAAATAAAGCCGTACTAGCCCCTGCAGATAGAGCGTCACTAAAAGCAAAACTTGCAAGATTTCCCGCTATACCGCTGAGTAAGTAGATACCGGCAAACCGCAAATGGCCAAACATACCTTCTAATTGTTCACCTAAATAATAAAGAATTACCGAATTCATCAATAAATGAATAAATCCAATATGCAAGAACATTGGTGTAATCAATCTCCACCATTCTCCCAAAACAATATACGGGTTAAATTTAGCTCCATACTTTAGCAAAGTAACCATATTCGTACTTCCACCATCTAAAGTCATTAAAACAAACGCTAGAATCTGAATGGCTAAAAACAAATAGGTTACGACTGGTTTTCTAAGAAATCGTTTTATTTTCATTTGAGTTCCATACTCCAAACCGTCAACTCCATTCTATTTACTAAACTATCTATTTAAGCGTTCTTACTTATCAAACAATCTTCACTAGTTATTATAGCATAAAGCCTATTGTTCCTGCTTTAAAATTTCGCATAGAAATACTGCTGAAATTTAGATGGTTGATCTAAATTTCAGCAGTATTACTCTTATCAATGGACGTTCGACATTTTATTCCATATTTTCAATATCTTTGCTTAAATTCTTTACAGCGTCTAAGTTTCCTTTTGTGTGTTTCCCTTCAGAATCAACCTCAGATTTGTCTGTATCTTCTTTTGCATCCGTTTCGAAAACTGAAACGGTTACAATTTGATTCGGATTTAAATAATAGGAAGCTCCAGATTCATCTTCTAGTAAAATAAAACTTTCTAACAATTCACCATCTTCATCTGTTGCTTTATTTAGCAATTGTTCAGTAGAACTATTTACTACCAATGATTTCCCATTGCTTAACGCTATTTCACATTTATCCATTTTCAAAACCACCTTCTATTTTAGTACTATTAGTATAACAAATACAAATCATTGAGCCTAATTCTATGACTTTTGAATTAATTTTTCCCATATAAAAAAGCTGAAAGAAAATCTTCCAGCTTAATCTATAACACTATTCTATTTGCGAATTGAAATAACAAAAATGTTATTTTGTTTCACGATGTAAAGTTACAACGCGTTCGCGCGGGCAGTATTTTTTAAATTCAACACGGTCCGGACTGTTACGTTTATTTTTCTTTGAGATGTAATTACGTTCTTTACATTCTGTACATTCCAATGTGATATTTACACGCATGATTTTCCCTCCAAGCATTAAACAGTATTTATTTGAAGACATATTTCGTTGTCTTCTGACTTAAATATCATATCACTTTTTGTATAAACATGCTAGTATTTTTTTAGAGGTTGTAAAGTTTTTTTACTTTACGCTCCTGTTTCGTTTTACTTTCAGTCTAATTATTACCCATCAACACATTAGCCAACTGTTCATAATCCATCTCACTAGATACTTCATACGAACCTGGGCGAATTAGTGCAGCATAATCATTATTTTCTAAAAAGCCATCAAAATCAAAAGCATCTTCAATCAATCCTTGTGCTTGTAATTGTTGGCTAGCAACACTACTCGGATCCCCATCATTGATGGTAACGGTAATTTTTTTCTCACTAGGTTCAGAAGATTCAGCTTCAGCACTTTCCGTTGACTCACTTGTCGCTTCTTCTTTAACCGCATCTGGCTCACTTGTTGCTGTTTCTTTTTCTAAATTAGCGATTTCCGTTTCAGCTAGTAAAGCTTCATATTTTTCTTTGTACGATACTTCTTCTTTCGTTAATGCTGATTCTTCAACCACTGTATCTTCAGAGGCTATAGTTTGAACATCATAAAAGAACAGTCGATAGCCTGCAAGAACAATAGCAGATACTAGAAATCCTAATGATAAATAACGTAAAGCGGGTTTACTCATTCTGTCATTCTCCTTTATCAGGGATTAATTATTTTTCACATACTCATCAATAACAACTTTTACAGTTGCTTCAGATAAACGGGTTTGCATCACAATGTCTTCGATTGCAACACCTTGTGTATACAAACTAACCACATGTTTCTTTAAAACATTATGAATCTTAGCTGAGGTAGGTGTTTCCTTTGTCTGTATATTTAATTCTTCCTCTAAAACTGAAACACGTTTTTTCAAACTATAAATGTCTTGTAACAGTTGCAAAGATAATTCTTCAAATTCTTCTTTAATTTTCTCGCCATTGTCTTTTCTATAAAACGACCAGCCAATCAATGCAATTGCAATGACTAATAAGATAATGACAATTATCCATAAGTCCATTAAATTCACCTCTTCTTTTTATTCTCAAAACTCAGTTTAACATACCTCCGTTTAAAAAAGTACTTTGTAAAATAAATTTAATAATTTAATCTAGCTTAAAAAAGTTGAAACAACTCCTCACATTAATTTGCAGTTTCTGATAAAAAAAGATCTTGCCCGCTTTGTGGCAAAATCTTTTTTTATTATTACTCTTCAGTTGTTGGTTAATTTTCTTCAGCAATATCTTTTGAAAGATCAGCGTAATCGCCAACTTGGAAATAAGCATCAAGAACTTTACGAGCAATGATCGTATTTTCGTGGTTCGTATTTGTATTTGGCAAATAAGGAATGATGACAAAGACCGCAATCTCAGGATTATCATAAGGAGCATAACCTACAAAGGTACGATTGGTTACACTTTCGCCTTTTCTACTTTTGTTGGCCCCGTCATAAAAAGCTTCAGCCGTTCCTGTTTTACCGGCAATGGTATAGTCAGCACCTCTAAAGTAACTTGTAGCTGAACCATTAGCTCCATTAGCCACTTGGTACATTCCTTGTTGAACGCGTTCCATCTCAGTTTCTCCAACATCAACGATATTCAATATATCTGATTCCATTTGTGTTTGAACAGCACCTAAATTCCCTTTAGTGTCTGTTGCACGAATTTCGTCAACAAGACGAGGAGCAATCCGTTTCCCACCATTTGCAATGGTTGAAACATATTGTAGCATTTGAATCGGTGTATAAGTATCGTACTGACCAAATGCAAAAGTCAATGCTAAACCAGGGTCTTCAGCTGTACCTGTGAAACCAGAGCCCTCACCGGGCAAGTCAATTCCCGTTTTTACACCCAGACCAAATTGAGCATAATAACTTCTTAATTTTTTAATAACAGCTTTATAATTGATGTTTAACGACATATTTTTATAATAATTGTATTCCCCACCCATACGCATGGCAATTTTTGACATGTACACATTTGAAGACCGTTCTAAAGCGGTAATATCATTTACCACAACCCTACCTGAACGGTTGAATACTGAACTAATTTTATTTGTACCCGCAAATTCTAATGGTTCATCCGCTAATGTATTATCCGCTAGCGTGATAGCACCATCCATATAACCAGCTAATACAGTCGCTGGTTTAACTACGGAACCCATTTGATAAGTGTTATTGAGAAGACCTAATGTATCATCTTCAATCTCACCCGTTTTCGCATTTCTTTTTTGACCAGTCATTGCTAAAATTTTACCATTATTAGGATTAGCTGCAATAACATAAGCACTGTCGTTCAGCCCTTCGCTTTCAGTAGCTACGGAATTTTTAGCAATATCTTGCACAATCTTTTGAAAATCCATATCAATAGTTAAAACTAGATTATCGCCTTTTTCACCAGCATAACTTTGGATTGTATTAACAATATCGCCATTTTGATTGGTTTCAGTTTCTGATTTTGACTTCGATCCACTTAAAACTTGTTCATATTGTAATTCTAAGTCACTTTTTCCCACACGGTCATTCCGTGCATATCCTCTAGCTAGGTAAGTAGCTGCTTTATTCTCAGGTAATCCTTCAGACTCGCTGGTAACATTTCCAAGGATACTCTTAAGCATGTCGCCTTCTGGATACGTTCTGACCCAGTCCGTCCCAGTATCCACTCCTGGCAAGGTTAAAAGATTTTCACTGACCTTTGCGATTTCGTCATTGGTTACATCTTCACTTTTGATATTGATGGTGGATAGAGAATAAGCACCATTCATTCGTTTAAAAATAGCTGCTGCTTCTTGTTCTTCTTCATCGAACTGGATATCCTCATCAGTAACTTTATCCACTTGTAGTTGGTAAATTTTTGATCCGTCTAATGTCTCTTTTTGTTTATCCGAGATCCGTTCATTTACTTTGTCTTCATTTAAAGCAATCCAAAAATCTTTTAAATCTCTTCTAGATAAATCAAAATCGCTCTCTTGCTCAAACTCAGTAATATTTGGCATCTTGATATATTTCGCTAAATCAACAGCGATTTTTGCCATATCTTTACTAGAAACGCCGGTACCTCTTGTGTATGTGATTGATTGAAGTGCATCATTTCCAACTAGTTTACGCTGTAGTTTGTCGTAAATTTCACCTCTAGGAACGGTTCCTGTTGCTAAAGTCGTTTCTGTTCGTTGAACCTCTGTTTCAAATTCTTCACCTTTTACAATTTGCAGATAGCCTAATCTAACGATTAACATAGCGAATAATAGAAAGACCGTAAAGAATAAAAAATTCAGCCGAAATGGAATATGTGATTTTTTCTTCTTATTATGATTTTTATTATTTGTTTTCAAAAAACGACACCTTCCTGTTCAAATTAACTTGTCTCATTGTATCAAATTTGATTTGAATTAACTACTGATTAAAGAAAACTTTAATTATTTCGTTCCATTCTATGCTATCCTAATACTTGTAAGAATTACAAGTTCGTTGATGGAGTTGAACCTTATGCAAAAAACAATGCAGACCTTTATTCAAAAACAATGGCCCTTATTGTTAGCTTTTATCATCCCATTCCTTACGATGTCACTCATTTATATTTTCCAAGGCATTTACCCTTTTGGGAATGATTCTCTTTTAACTGTTGATTTGGGACAACAGTATGTTGATTTTTATGCGTATTATAGACAAACTTTTTTTGAAGATCCAACCACTTTCTTTTATTCTTTTTCTAAAGCTATTGGCGGAGATATGGTGGGATTATGGGCTTATTACTTGACTAGTCCTTTTAATTTACTTTTTTTGCTATTTCCACATACTCAAATCGTTTTAGCAGTAACCTGTTTGACCTTATTAAAAATCAGCTTAGCAGGACTGAGCTTCGGTTACTTGTTAAAAAAAGCTTTCAATGGAACAGGTTTTATTTTAGCCGCATTTTCCATCAGTTATGCTTTAATGGGATATACGATTGTCAACCAATTAAATATTATGTGGTTAGATGCCCTTATCTTTTTACCGCTCATTGTATTAGGTCTTGAGCGCTTAGTTGATAAAAAATCTGGGTTAGTATACTCTATTTTTCTGGGCATTATGCTATTCTCAAACTATTACATGGCGTATATGATTTGTTTATTTTTGATTTGTTATTTTATTTTTCGCTTAATCGCTGTTTCTTATCCAAAAGGAACTCTATGGCGGATAAAAGTAAGAAAAACGCTTAGTACAATCGGTTTATTCATTTGGCATTCTTTATTAGGTGCAGGACTAGCAGGAATCTTACTACTTCCCACGTTTCATTCTCTTATGGAAAGTAAAGCCAGCTATACAGAATTCGAACTAGAGTGGACGTTAGCCTATCCTTTCTTAGAAATGTTATCAAAATTATTTATTGGCGCTTTTAACTTTGACCAAATGCCTTCTGGTTACCCTAACTTATTTATTGGGAGCTTAGCGCTGGTCTCATTCTTATGTTATTTCTTTAACCGATCTTTTTCAAAAAGAGAACGACTTACTGCCTTAGCCATCATGATTCTATTTGTTGTTTCAATGAATCTTGAAGCTTTCAATAAAATCTGGCACGCTATGCAGTACCCTATTTGGTATCCGTATCGTTTTTCTTTTGTAGTCTGCTTCTTCATGCTAGTAAATGGTTTCCGGAGTTTCATGCATTATGAGGGTATGAGACCTGTCAGCACGTTTATCAGCATGTTGGTAACAGCATTGGTAAGTGTTTATGTTTACCAGGGTGACTTTGACTTTATTTACATCGAGCAAATTATTTTAACGGTATTATTCACGTGTATTGTTATCTTTTTTCTCATTATCAAACCACAAAAGTATGCTTGGTTACCTGTTGCTTTTTTCATTCTCACTACAGTAGAAATGGGGCTAAATGCCCAGATTGATTTATCTCGTTTAAGTTATGTCGACCAAGATAGTTTTACTGTTTACCAAACCGGACTAGATGATAGCATTGATGCTATCCAAGAAGCGGATGATAACTTTTACCGAATCGAAAAAACCTTTTTACGAACAAAGAATGATAGCTTTCAAGCAGATTATCCAAGTATAACTCATTTCAGTTCTACTTTTGAACGGACGATTCCTGCTTTATTTGGTAGTCTTGGTTTTCCGGTTGGGGATGGTTTTCTTACCTATTCTAACGGAACGTTGTTAACGGATGCTTTATTTGATATTCAATACTACATGAGTGAAAAAGAACCTCTTTATTTTACAGATGATGCCAATTTTTCAGAAACTAAAAATACACCAGTAAAAAAAGCTCTTAAACAAACTACCCAATCGGCTTCATTGATGGAATCGCTATTGACTCCACCTGTTTCCGCTGAAAAAAAAGCTACCTTTGAATTGAACGCCATGCAGACAAAACCTGATTTACGTTCTTATACAGAAATTGCCGAAACCGATAAAACGTTTATTTATGAAAATCCAAATGCTCTACCTCTAGCTTTTGGCAGCTCAGATGCTATCTTAGCTGTTTCTTTACTAGAAGATAAACCTATCCAATTGCAAGAGAATATCTTGCGTGCTTTAACTGGTGACCAACGAGTAGAAGAATTCTTTATTCCAACTGATTTTGATAGTACCGTATACCAAAATGTGACTACATCTGATACGTTTAATGAATTAACCTATCAAAAACAAGTTCTAAATAACGATGCTTCCGTAAGTTTTCAATTTACACCGGAAACAAACGATTCATTTTATTTAACACTTAGTCCAAATATTAAAGATGAAGATGTTGAATTATTTTTAAATGGAGAGCCCTTTACTCAGTATGAAACGTATCGGGACCAATTGGTTTTAAATATTGCCAGTCAGAATAAAGGTAATACCATCACATTTAAAATTAATTTAAAAGAATCAACCATCCGTTTAAATGATTTCCAGTTGTATCGTCTAGATTCAACCGCATTTAATCAAGCTATTCATTCTTTGAAAGCTGGTGGTATGATGATTGAAACATACGATAATACCTCGTTTAAAGGAACTGTAGACATCCAAAAAGGACAAGAAGTCTTAATGACAAGCATTCCTTATAGTGAAGGATGGGCAGTCAAGATTGATGGCGTTCCTGTCCAAACAAAACAAGCGTTAGAAAGTTTATTAGTCGTTCCAATCACTGAAGGAAAACATGTTATTGAATTAGACTATAAAGCACCGCTCTTTTTTGAAGGGGTAGTTCTGAGCATTATATCGGCATTGCTCCTTTTCGTAACAACTTATTTTCTAAAAAAAACCATTAAAGGTGGATATTTATGAATTCGTTAATAAAAATTGCTCAACCGAGAATACCCAACCAATTAAGTACAGCTAACTTTGATGATATTGACCACGAATCATTTTATACAAATTGTCAATTTAAAGATTGTACCCTTTCCAATAGGCAGTTAGAAAACATTTGCTTTCAACACGTTTCTTTTGTTAATGTTACCTTCGAACAATGTCAATTTACTCGTTTTGAATGTCTAGATGTGACCTTTGAAGGTTGCAACATCAGCAATAGTGAATGGATTGGCTCAACTTTTCACCGATCTTCTTTTAAAGATACGAAAATGTTAGGTACCAATTTCGCAGAAGCTTCAATTGTTGACGTTCATTTTGATGACTGTATTTTGAATTACAGTTCTTTCAATTATGCTTCTATCAAACAAGTCCGTTTCCAAAATTGTTCCCTTCTTGAAAGTGAGTTTTTCGAAGTTAAATGGAAAAAGTTAGATTTTGTGACATGTCAATTGAATCGCATGTCTATCCTGCAAACGAATCTCAATGGCCTAAATCTAAGTGACTCTGAATTTGAAAGTTTAGCAGTATCCACTGATTTAGTAAAAGGCTGCAAATTAAACGCGGATCAGGCCCTAAGTATTGCGACGATGCTGGGCATTGTTATTGTCTAAAGTCGATTCAGTCCTTCATAACCACTTTCCCACATAAAAAGAACGCATAGAGCATCAACTGCTCTATGCGTTCTTTTTATCGTCTAGTTGTCTGCCTATCCGAATTAGGTTCCATCCAAGCTTGATTGTTGTAACTTCCATTAAACCTAGGGCTGCTGATATCACTATTAGCTGATCCGGAGTTAATAAAATCTGATTGATGATTAAATTCTTTATTTTCTTCCAAAACTGTAACGGGTCTACCTAACCTTTTCTTTGGGTACCAATAATCATTATCTGACGATTCACCTAAAAGTAAAACATAGGTTAAGTCAAACATAGCTTGATTATACTGCTCTTTTTCAGTTTCTTTTGTTAAACCGTATTTTTCTAAAGAAAAAATATCATCAGATTCAGCCTTTTGAATCAGCCTAGTTATTTTTTCTAAAAGGATTGGGTCATTTTCATAACGCGGAATTGCCATTTCGTAATCATAACTAAAGTCTTCTTTGTCTTTATTGGTTACTAGTGTTAGTTGGTTAGCGGTATGACCACTTTCTAGCAAATACGTTACTTTTTCTAGCAATGAATCCATAGACTGATAGACACCTTCAAATTGTTTATCCATTCTACCCACTCCTAACTGATTAACCTACACATTAATTTTACCACAAAAAGAAAGCGTTTACAAAATTAACAATAACCTACTATTGGATACAAAAAAAACAATCCTAAAAGGATTGCTTTTTTGATTATAATTTATTTAGCTGCTTCGTAACGTTTTGCTACTTCTTCCCAATTAACAACATTCCATACTGCTTTCAAGTAAGCAGGACGTTTGTTTTGGTAGTTCAAGTAATAAGCATGTTCCCAAACATCTACTCCAAAAAGAGGTGTTTTTCCATCAGTTAATGGAGAATCTTGGTTTGCTGTTGCCGTTACTTCTAATTTACCGTTGTTAAGAACTAACCAAGCCCAACCTGAACCAAATTGGCCGGCTCCAGCAGTTTCAATTGCTTCTTTTACTTTATCAAAGCTACCAAAAGTTGCATCAATATCTTCTTTTAAAGCTCCAGTTGGTTCTCCACCACCATTTGGTGAAAGAATTTCCCAGAAGAAGCTATGGTTAGCATGTCCGCCACCGTTGTTACGAATAGCTGTACGAATTTCTTCAGGAACTGAATTTAAATCAGTTACTAATTCTTCAATTGTTTTTTCAGCTAACTCTGGATATTTTTCAAGAGCAGCATTTGTTTTTTCAACATATGTTGCGTGATGTTTATCGTGATGAAACTCCATAGTTGCTTGATCGATATGTGGTTCTAATGCATCATATGCATAAGGTAATTTTGGTAATTCGTATGTCATAGTTAATTCCTCCAGTTAATTTTTTAGGTTTCACATAATAAATGTAACACCTTTCACTAAAAAATACAAAGCATTCGGTTATCTTTAGGGTTGAAAAATAACACATTTGTTTTTTAAGTTTATTTTAGCCTATTGAGTTTATTAAATTTAACCGCTACAATAAAACAAAGCAACTTATGCTTATCGTTCATTTTAAAAAATATTTTTGCTTTATAAAGTCAGGAGAGATCACTATCCAATTAATAAATTTAGTTAAAGACTCGCTGCTTCATCCAGAAAAACTCGTTCAAGCGATTCATTTGAAAAAAGGCAAAACAGTTCTCTATTTTCTATTTATTGCTTTTATCGCGACTATCCCGCTGTGGATACAAAGTAGCAACACAATCGATGATTTCGGTCACGATGGACAAATTATTTCTGAAAGTATTCCATCATTTAAAATAGAAAATGACCAGCTTGTTACAAACGAACCGGTAAAAAGTTATATTTATCAAACAGATTCAATTATTTTTACCTTTGACCCAAATGGCGAAAGAACGATTGAAGATGTGGAACAAGATCTGATTGGAAACCAAGTAGGCATCGCATTTTTAGAAAATGGCCTTTATTTTAGTATTCCTAGTTATCCTATTCATTTCCCATATACTCAACTAAACGGTTTAACAAGTGATTCGTTCATCGACCTTATACTGAGTGTTCAATCATTTGGCGGCACTCTACAAATCCTAACCTTTATCATGGTTTTTTTAATTAGTCTATTACTTACGTTTATCTATACTTTATTATCGACTTTATTTGCAAATGTCCTCTCTATTATTACAGGAAAGCAGTTGAAAATTGGTGAGAACTTTAAGATTGTTTTAGTGGCTTCCACATTGCCAACACTCTTTATCGCGTTTCTAAATAGTGTTGGTTTGGTTCCCGCTTTCCAAATAGAGATTAAAACAATGGTAACTTTATTCATTTATTATCTAGCCATTCGAGCCATTCCAAAAGGGAAAAAATAAAGACGCTTGATCAACTAGTGTGCCTGCTTCAAAAAAATCTTATGGAATAAACGGATTTGCTTGTAAGAACTTTGATACCTTCTTAAGATCTTTCATGCCTCAATAAACAAAAAAAGAGTGGAGAAATTTAATTTCTCCACTCTTTTTTCTTATTTTTTCTTATTTGCTTTTTTGATTGCGTTAGCTTGACTACGACGTTCAACACGACGTTTTTTGTCACTGCTTTCTTTGATTGCACGTGACATTTTTTTCTTGTAGCCAGGTTTTACTTTTTTCTTTGTTTGACTGATCATACTTTTCAGTCTAGGATCAACGGTATCAGTAGACGTGTTTTCACGAGTTTTACGGCGTTTGCGGTCATACGTCTCTACTATTTCACCTTTTTGAATTGTTTTAGGCTCAAAAGTAATGCCTAACTTTTCAATGTCGATAATTAGATTTTCATCGCTTGGCGCATATAGGGTGATAGCCGTTCCTTTAAGATTGTTTCTTCCTGTTCTACCAACACGGTGAATAAAGAAACTAAGATCTCTTGGAATTTCAGCATTAATAACATGTGACACACCTTCAATGTCAATCCCGCGTGCAGCTAAATCAGTTGCTACGACAAATTGATATTCAAGATTTTGTACTTGTTTCATCACACGTTTTCTTTCACGTGGAGGAATATCCCCATGAATTTTAGCTACTTTAAGTCCTCTAGATTTAAGACCATCAGCTAATTCATCAACTTTAGATTTAGTATTCGCAAAGATCATAACTAAATAAGGTTGACCAATTGTTAATAGTTCATAAATAACATCAATTCTGTCTTTCCCTTTTGTAGAAATAAGCCAGTTATCAATCGTTGGAGAAATAATTGCTTTAGGTTGAATTTGTTCAAATAATGGATTAGACATATACTTTTTCAAGAACGGTTGTAACTTGATCGGTATAGTAGCTGAGAACACCAACATTTGTAACTTTTCTGGCAACTTGCTTGCAATTTGATCAACATCCGTTAAAAATCCCATGTCTAAAGTCATATCGGCTTCATCAATAACCAATACAGGAGATGTATGAATCAATAAAGATTTTTCAGTGACTAAATCTAAAATTCTTCCAGGCGTTCCAATAACAATATGTGGTTGAGTGCCTGACAATTTAGTCATTTGTCGTTTTTTATCTGTTCCACCTACGAAATTTTGTACAATAATCTTTGTAGGAGCTTTTTCGACTAGTTGAAGTGCTGCTTGATAAATTTGTTCTGCTAATTCTCTACTTGGAGTAGTGATCACCACTTGCACTTCTTTGCGTGATGGATCAATTTTATTTACTAATGGAAGTAAAAATGTATGAGTTTTTCCTGAACCCGTTTGTGATTGACCAATAACACTTTTCCCATTTTGGATAGCTGGTATAAGTTTTTGTTGAACTTCAGTTGGTTGTGTAAAACCAATTTCTGTTATTGCGTCAATTAAAAAAGGTTGTAACCCAAACTTTTCAAATGTCTGTTCCATTTTATCGCCTCATTTCTCTTGATACTCTTTTGCATCTTTTGTATTATAACACAAAACAGAGCGATTCGTTACTTAAATATATTCCATCTTTAAAACCCTTTAAAATAGGACAACGAATATAGAGCACCGAAGAAAAAAATCTTCTGGTGCTCTTATTTAGTTTATTTCATACTCATTTTAATGGCACTCGCTTCAAGTTTGTCTTTTTGCGATTTCCTAATAATAAAGGAACATGTTCAATTTTTACATCTGTGTATTCAAGACCAAACCATTTTATTGGCGAAACAGATACTTTTTTGATTGCTAATTTCATAGACATCATAAAAAGACTCATGTTAGAAAGTTCAGAATCAATCGATAACTCTTCACGTACTAAAACAAAGCAAAAATCACCGATATTTTGATTAAACTTGTTTGTAGACCATTTTTGAGGTTGTTTTTCGATGGTTCCTTCTTTCATTAGATCGATAACAACTTGTCTTAAATAGGTGCTTACTTGTTGATGGACTCTAAAACCAAGACGCAATTGAATTTTAAAAATATCGTTCGTTCCAAAATTTTCTACAGTATACTCCATTGTCCTAGGTTCGTCAGTTACCAGAATATTGACAAACCAGTATACATCTGCACGTTTGGGCTGCTTATCAAATATTGAGTACATAATTTCATTATCGACCATACCCGGCGTTTCTTTACTAGTCAAATAGACTAAGTTAGTAGCATATTGTGGAATCGATTTTTCAGCTTTAATTTCTTTTAAACGCTCTTTATAGTCTTCAAGACTCACTTCTTTTACAAAATCTTGTTCAATTTTATTGGCTTTATGCCATACGACCATAATAATCATTATCGTTGCTGCAATGATGATGGTTACGAATCCACCATGTAAAAATTTTGAGACGCTTGAAATGAAAAATGTTATTTCAAGTAAACCAAAGAAAATAATCATCGTGCCAGCTAACACCATTGGAACTTTTTTAATGAGTAAATAGTTAAATAAAAGAATCGAAGTCATTAACATCGTAATGGTAATAGCTAGTCCATAGGCTGATTCCATGTGTTCAGAATTTTTAAAATACAGCACAACGCCTAAACAAGATACCCATAAGATGTTATTGACAATTGGAATATACAATTGACCTTTAGAACTTGATGGATAAATAATTTTCAAACGTGGCAACAACTTTAATTTTATGGCTTCAGATACTAGTGTGTATGAACCAGATATTAAAGCTTACGAAGCGATGATAGCGGCTAAAGTAGCTGCGACCACCCCAATAATACGAAAATGATCCGGCATTATTTCAAAAAAAGGATTAAAGCCTTTGATAGCTTGTAGTTGTGCATTATCTTTCACTTTTAAAAGCCATGCACCTTGTCCTAAGTAACTCAGCAATAAACAGATTTTCACGTATGGCCATGTTAAATAAATATTTCTACGACCAACATGCCCCAAATCGGAATACAACGCTTCTGCCCCGGTAGTTGCTAGGAAAACACTTCCCAATATTAAAAAGCCGGCCTTATTGTTTTCACTAAATAAAAATTGAATCCCATATATTGGTGAAAGAGAATGGAAAATAGCGGTATTTCCCCATATATTTACTAATCCAATCCAGCCAATCATTAAGAACCAAAGGAACATCAATGGTCCAAAAAACTTCCCAATTACTTCTGTTCCAAATCTTTGAATTAAGAACAACAGAGTAATGATTACAAGAGTGATGAGAATAACCGTTCCTTGTCCAGTTCCGAAGATGGAAACATACGAAGGTAGTGTCCTTAATCCTTCAACAGCAGTCGTAACTGTAACCGCTGGAGTTAGTATTCCATCCGCTAATAGAGCGGCTCCTCCTATGATTGCTGGGACAATGAGCCATTTTGCTTTTTTTCTAATTAAGGCATAGAGAGAAAAAATACCACCTTCTCCGTGATTGTCTGCTCTCAAAGCAATCAATACATACTTAATAGATGTCAATAATGTCAATGTCCAAATCACTAAAGAAAGGGCTCCATAAATAAATTCAGTTGTAACAGAAGCTAACCCCCCATTTCCTTCTATCAAAGCTTTCATGACATATAATGGAGAAGTACCAATATCTCCATAAACAACGCCTAATGTTACCAATAATCCAGCAACTGAAATGCTCTTTTTTGCTTTTGCGTCAACTTATTTTCCAATTGAAAGCTCCTCTCGTATATCTTGTATATCCCTCATAAAACGGAAAAAAAGCAAGACTTATGCATAATTTTATCCATTATACATAGGTCTTGCTTTTTAAGTTTAAACCAGTGTTGCATTAACACTTATTAGTTGATTTAAACACATGAAACATGTTAGCTACTCCCCTATTTAGAAGGCTTATTTAATTTTTTTGGTTGATGAACCTTCTTTATTATTATAACTAAAAAACAATTGTCAATACCTTTATTCAAGTAACCAGAATCAGTGTTATTTTATCAAAATGAAGTCTTAAATTTAATAACGCCTAATTGGCTACTATTTAGTGATTAGATTAAGAATATACAGTCAAATTTCTTACTTTTTAAAAGAAACAAGCACCGAAAGATTGATTCTATATGCATAAACCAGTACAATAGTTTTAGAAAAGATGAACGTCTTTGTTCTAGAAAAGGGGTATTAAGATAGATGACAACTGAACAGAATGTTTTATTTACAATCTTTGGTGGAACCGGAGATTTGGCAAAGAGAAAATTGTATCCATCTCTTTATCGCTTATATAAAAAAGGACTTCTTAAAGAGCAATTCGCTGTAATTGGAACTGCTAGAAGAGAATGGACGGATGATTATTATCGTGAAATAGTAAAGGAAACAATCAAAGATTTGACCATTTCAGAAGAACATGCTGCTGAATTTGCCAGTCATTTCTACTATCAATCACATAACGTAAATGATTCAGAACATTATGTTAATTTAAAAGAACTTGCTGAAAAATTAGATGTGCGTTATCACATCAATGGCAATCGTTTATTTTATTTAGCTATGTCCCCTAATTTTTTCGGCACGATCACTCAACAATTAAATGAACAAGGTTTAGTATCAGATAATGGCTTTAATCGTTTGATTATTGAAAAACCATTTGGCCACGATTACGAAAGTGCTTCTATTTTAAACGAGCAAATTCGAGAAGTATTTGATGAAAGTCAAATTTTCCGTATTGATCATTACCTTGGTAAAGAAATGGTACAAAATATTTCTACTGTGCGTTTCGCCAATAACATGATCGAATCAATGTGGAACAATCGCTATATTGATAATATCCAAATTACTTTAAGCGAATCTCTTGGCGTCGAAGAGCGTGGCGGTTATTATGACAAAAGTGGTGCGTTAAGAGATATGGTTCAAAATCATATTCTGCAAATCGTTTCTCTTTTGGCAATGGAACCTCCAACAAAATTAAAAGATAAAGATATCCGAAATGAAAAAATCAAAGCTTTACGCGCTGTACGTTTGTATAAGCCTGAAGAAGTGAAAGATAATTTTGTGCGTGCACAATATGGCGCAGATTCTAGCAAAGGCACTCAACTAAATCACTACCAAAATGAAATGAACGTTGCCGACGATTCTCAAACAGAAACGTTTGTGGCAGGTAAAATACTAATTGATACATTCCGTTGGAAAGGTGTCCCCTTCTATATTCGTACAGGTAAACGCCTAGCAGAGAAAGGCACACAAATTAACGTTGTCTTTAAAAATGTTCCCTTAAATCTATTTAGTGAAGATGTTGACGAAGACTTGCCTCCAAATGTATTGAGTATTTACATTCAGCCGACTGAAGGCTTCTCTTTACAGTTAAATACAAAAAAAGCGGGTATTGGTTTAGAAACTGATACACTAAATCTTAAACATAAGCATTCCGCTGAAACAGTCGCTAATAGTCCAGAAGCATATGAAAAACTGATTTTTGACTGTTTAAATGGCGATGCAACAAACTTTACGCATTGGGATGAAGTAGCCTCTTCTTGGAAATTCGTTGACGTTATTCGTCAAACTTGGGACCAAGATCATTCAGAACTTCCTAGCTATCAAAGTGGCTCTATGGGACCTGCAGAAAGCGATAATTTATTAGCAAAAGATGGTTTCAAATGGCACTGGAAACCAGTTAATCCTGACGAAGAAAACTAAAAATAAAAAGAGGAAAAGCAAAATTATGCTTTTCCTCTTTTTATTTTTTGGCCTATTTAAGCTCTTTTGATTAGCTAAACGAGCTTATACGGGTCTAATAGATGTTTCTGCTAATCTTTCTTGATCATCAGGATGGCTACCATATCTTGTTCCTGTTTCTAAGGAATCAATTTGTTTAATTTCTTCCTCAGTTAAAGAAAAATTGAAAACATCGCTATTTTCTAAAATACGATTCTCATGAACCGATTTAGGAATAACTACTTCTCCTCTTTCTAAATGCCAACGGATAATGACTTGTGCAGGAGTTTTAAAATACTTTTGTCCAATTTCCATTAATATAGGGTGGTTCAATAGCTCAGATTTCCCTTGTCCTAAAGGACCCCATGCTTCATGAATAATCCCATTTTGTTTCATATAGTCATGCAATTCATTTTGTGGAAATTCAGGATGTGTTTCAATTTGATTAATCATAGGTTGCATCAATTCTTGATTTTTAAGCTCTTCAAGATGATGAATTTGGAAGTTAGAAACCCCAATAGCTTTAATTTTTCCTTCTTCATATAATTCTACAATGGCTTTCCATGTTTCAATATATTTAGGAGCAGCCCAATGAATTAGATATAAATCTAAGTAATCTGTGTTTAAACGATCTAAACTCTCTTGAAACGCAATCTTCGTTTGTTCATACCCTTGGTCATAATTCCAGACTTTAGACGTGATAAATACGTCTTCTCTGTTGATTCCAGCTTCCTTTAAACCACGAGCTAGGTATTCTTCATTCCCATATATCTTAGCTGTATCAAAATGACGATAGCCTACTTCAACTGCGTACTTAACTGCATTAACCAGTTCAGCTTCATCTTTCATCAAAAATACGCCAAGACCTAATTTAGGAATCTTAACTCCATTATACAATTCAATACTTTCTACTAATGGTTCACCCATTTAAGACACTTCCTTTAATTCATTTTAACACCTACTAGTCTAAACCATTTGATTTGGTTTTTACAAGCGAGACGAATCTAAATCAACTTGATTGTAAAAAAAATCTTTGATTGTCTCTCTTAATAATTGGATTGAGCCTGCTTGATCGCTCTCTAAATTCAACACAAGTAACGGTTCATGTAAACTCATTCGCAACAACATCCAGCCTGTACCATAATGACCAGTAGTATTTACGCGGACACCTTCTAAATTAGCCGGCTCAATAGAAAGATCGCTCGTTTTCTCGATAAATAATGTGAAAGCTTCCATCACTTTAGCGCCAGTTGCACGAGTGTCCTCTGACAAGATTTTAAACCGGACTTCATCTGTTTCAATGGGTTGTTTTAAAGAAGTAATCAAATCTGAAAAATCTTTTCCAGCTTTTTGTAAGGTAGCATCGGCCATAAGTATTTTTGCTACTAAATAAGCTCCATCATCTAAAAAGTAATTTTCCTCTAGAGCTGCGTGACCACTTGTTTCGATAGCTAAACTGGTAGGAACGCCTTCATTATTTAATTGGATACCACGGTTAATTACATTGCGATAGCCTGTAATGTAGCGGTCTTGCTTGCCCCCTAAAGATGTAATGAAGGTTTTCAAATGTTCTGAAGTTGCTGAACTCGTAACGATCGTGGTACCTGGATTTTCTTTAATCAAAATAGCCGAGATAACCGCAATTAGATTGTTTCGATTTAGCGTGTCTCCTTTTCTATCTACTAATGCGGAACGATCCACATCTGTATCAAAAATAACCCCCATATCCGCTTTATTCATCAAGACAGCTTCTTGAATACTCTTCATAGCTTCTTTATTGTCAGGATTTGGAATATGGTTAGGAAAATTGCCATCTGGTTCTAAAAACTGGCTTCCACTAATGTTAGCACCTAATGGAAGCAGTACTTTCTCAGCAAAAAAACCTCCTGCACCATTGCCGGCATCAACAACAATATGCCGACTTGCTAAAGGCTGTTCATAATAGTCTTTGTCATTGATACCAACCCGGATTTTAGTTACAAGATCTTTTGCATATTCATCCAATAGTGAACCAGTAGTAATTTTTCCTTGATTATTGTCCCACGTAATCGTTTCCCAACTTGCGTGATTTAAAATATAATCAATATCTTCATGTTCTGCTCCACCGTCTTTTGTGAAAAACTTTAAGCCATTGTATTCAAAAGGCAAATGACTAGCTGTCACCATAACAGCACCATCACATTTGTAAGCATCGTATTTAGTAGACATAAACATAGCTGGAGTAGTCGAAAGGCCGACATCTATCACATCTATACCTGCATTCGTTAACCCTTTGATGAAAGCAGTCTTTATGCGCTCAGCTGACAATCGGCTATCATGTCCCACCGAAACCGTTAACGGTTTATTTTCATTTTCCACACCAAGTTGTTTTACTTCTTTCAACCAGGCAGCAAATCCATAAGCAATGTTTTCGATTCTTTCATCTGTCAACGTTAGTTTGTGTTCTGCCGTTTCAATGGCTATCCCACGAATATCAGATCCATTTTGTAACGATGCTAATTTAAATTCAGGCATAACAGTCTTATTCCCTCCTTTTAAACAGTTAAAAGTTTATAATTCAATCCATTTTTTTAGGTAATCGTGCATTTTTTTTGCATCTTCTTCGTCTTTCGAAATAATTAAACAAGTATCATTCCCGCCCACAGTACCAACCATTTCCGGGAAATCAATGGCATCTAACAATGCAGCCACAACATGAGCATTACCTGGTATAGTCATCAATACGTTTGTAAACTGTACTTGCGTCAGCCGAATCACAACATCGCCTAATGTAGACTGTAATTTTTCTTCATTAGTCATACGATTATTTTGGAATATCGTATACTTGACATTGCCATTAGATGAAGTTGTTTTCACTAAATGCATCTCTTTGATATCTCTTGAAATGGTTGCTTGTGTAGCCTCAACCCCTTCTTGCTTGAGATGATGCAACAACTCTTCTTGTGTAGCAATATCATGATTTGTAATAATTTGTTTGATTGCCAATTGTCGGTTTGATTTTTTCATACTGCAAGGCCTCCTTCTAATTAAACGATTATTCCTTTTTAGTATACCAAACAATTGATGTATACGCTTATATTTTGCAATATTTTTACAAAAGTGTGAATAATAATTCTATTCTTAAAAAACATTGGTATTCTCTTAGGCAATTTGCTATAATGACTAAAGTTCAATTATATTGACTCTATGATGAAGAGAGTACTGATAGGAAACATTTTTAGCGAGTTGGAATGGTGTAAGCCAACAGTGGATACTTTCAGGAACCGCACTTCGGAGAGATTTAAGCTTTGATTATCGTTCATCTAAATTTAGTGGACGCTAGCTTATTCGGTTTTGTTTGCCGTTATCTAAAAACAAGTGGTTTCGTCAATTGACAAAACAACAAGAGTGGTACCGCGGGAAAACCTCGTCTCTTTTTTGATTAGCATAGAATCAAAAATGGGCGTTTTTTTTATGCCCAAATTATAAAAAAATTAAGCGTCAAAAGACGTTTATATAGGAGGAAAAATAATGGATTACAAATTAACAGTTGCTCAGGCTTTAAACGAGCAAATCGGTGACGCTTTATCGATAGACCAAATCGTTAACTTATTGGAAAAACCAAAATCAGTTGAACACGGAGATATCGCTTTTCCAGCATTCGCTCTAGCAAAGACTTACCGTAAAGCGCCACAACAAATTGCAATCGAACTTGGAGAAACGGTTAACTCTCCTATTGTAGAAAAAATAGAAGTTGTTGGACCTTACCTTAACTTCTTTTTAAACAAACAAGAAGTAAGTGCTGCTGTCTTAAAAGAAGTTTTAGAACAAGGCGCTCACTACGGAGACTCTAAGATCGGTAAAAACAGAAATGTTCCTATTGATATGTCTTCTCCAAATATTGCAAAACCGATTTCAATGGGCCACTTGCGTTCAACAGTCATCGGAAATGCTTTAGCAAATATTTTAACAAAAGTTGGCTTTAATCCAATTAAAATCAATCATCTTGGCGACTGGGGAACACAATTTGGTAAATTGATTGTGGGCTATAAACTTTGGGGCAGTGAAGAAGCTGTAAAAGAAAATCCAATTGGCGAACTTTTACGTCTTTATGTTAAATTCCATGAAGAAGCAGAAGAAAAACCTGAGTTAGATGATAACGCTCGTGAGTGGTTTAAGAAATTAGAAGACGGCGATGAAGAAGCTCAAAATCTTTGGAAATGGTTCCGTGAAGAATCTTTGAAAGAATTTAATCATGTATACGATCGTTTAAACATTACATTTGATTCTTTCAATGGAGAAGCTTTCTATAACGATAAAATGCAAGAAGTTGTTGATTTACTAGAAGAAAAAAATGTTTTGACTGTAAATGATGGAGCTACACTGGTAGATTTAGAAAAATACAATCTAAACCCTGCACTGATAAAAAAAACTGATGGTGCTACTCTCTACATTACGCGTGATTTAGCAGCAGCCATCTATCGTAAACGCACGTATGATTTTGCTCTATCTTTATACGCTGTAGGAAATGAACAAAGCAATCACTTTAAACAATTGAAAGCCGTATTAAAAGAAATGGGCTTCGACTGGGCTGACGATATGTACCACGTTCCATTCGGTTTAATCACACAAGGTGGTAAAAAACTGTCTACTCGTAAAGGGAAAATTGTTTTACTTGAAGAAGTTTTAGATGATGCAGTTGCTTCTGCACTGGAACAAATTGAAGAAAAAAATAGTGAGTTACCTAATAAGGAAATTATCGCTGATCAAGTTGGTATTGGCGCCGTTATCTTCCACGATTTGAAAAATGATCGGTTAAATAACTTTGACTTTACTATTGAAGAAGTTGTTCGTTTTGAAGGAGAAACCGGTCCTTACGTTCAATACACAAGAGCTCGTGCAATGAGTATCATAAGAAAATCTGGTTTAGCTGGTATTGACACAACGGTCAATTATCCTTTAGATGATGCTTACAGCTGGGAAATTATCAAATTATTGCAAAACTACCCTGCTGATGTTCAACGTGCTTATGAAAAATTCGAACCTTCTGTTATCGCTAAACATGCGATTCACTTAGCTCAAGCTTTCAACAAATACTACGCAAACAGTAAAGTCCTTGCAGATGATGCTCAAAGACCTGCTCGTTTAGCATTAGTTCAATCTGTTGCGACTATTTTAAAAGAAGATTTAAGATTACTAGGTGTCCAAGCTCCAGACCAAATGTAAGCAAACAAAAAAACTCCGACAGATTAATTTCTGTTGAAGTTTTTTTTGTTTCTAACGGTATTATTCATTAAATGAAGATGTCTAAAAAGATTTGAGACTTTTAACTAAGCCTTCTTTTTTTGATCAATCTTCATCCATCCAAGAATTCGTTAACGTAATTTTTCGAGCAAATTGTTTATTGAATTCTCGCTTGATAAAACGGTTCTTTTTACGTTCTTCAAACCCACTGCAGACAAAATGTTCTTCTTCTGTCTCAGGTTCAATCATTGGAACAATAGCTTTACTTTTATCTTCATTAAATGCAACAAATGTTAAAAAGGCTGTGACAGCTAAATATTGCTCTCCCGTCAATAGGTTTTCACCAATGCCTTTACAAAATACTTCTACAGAAGAACTTCCGACACCTGAAACATACGTTTCAATAGTGATTGCATCATTTCGTTGTATCGGGTGTAAAAAATCAACTGAGTCCGTTGAAGCTGTGACTGATTGTGTCCGAGCATGTCTCGTGACAGCTATTGAAGCTGCTACATCCAACATACTCATTAGCTCTCCACCGAATAATGTTCCGTGATTATTTAATTGATTTGGAAAAATAACATGAGTTTGAATCACTAATGATTCACGACATTTTTTTATAAGTCTTTTTTCATTCATTCTTTAACAGATCCATTCTCTAATAGTAAAGCGATCCCTTGACCGCCGCCAATACATGCGGATGCAATGGCGTATTTTTTCTCTGGGTGATTTTTAAATTCATAACATAGCGAAGTAATAATACGTGCTCCAGACATTCCTAAAGGATGTCCTAACGCAATTGCTCCACCATTTGGATTCAATCGATTGTACAAATCTGAACCGGGTTCAATCCCTAATTCTCTCATGCAACCTAATGTTTGAGCTGCAAAAGCTTCATTAATTTCTAAAATAGCAATGTCTTCAAGTTTTAAATCATTTTGTACCAATACTTTATTGATTGCATAGACAGGACCTAACCCCATGACATTTGGATCACAACCTGCTACAGCAAAGTCAACAATTTTAGCCATGACAGTTAATCCCCGCTCTTTTGCAACAGAAGCTTTAGTGAAAATTTCAAAAGCTGCCCCATCGTTTAATCCAGAAGCGTTTCCAGCAGTAATCGTTCCTTTTCCGTCTTTACGAAATGCAGGTTTTAGTCTTGCCAAACCAGCCATATCTGTTCCAGGTCTAGGGTGTTCGTCTGCTTCAACTAGCGTTAGACTGCCTTTACGACCTTTCACTTCAACCGGGACGATTTCTTGAGCAAGTCGGCCACTTTCGATTGCTTGAGCGGCTTTTCGCTGACTATCTACAGCAAATGCATCTTGTTCTTCTCTAGTAATCTTATATCTTTCAGCAGCTTTCTCTGCTGTATCTCCCATATGGTGGATTTCAGGATATTCCTCAGTCGGTTGAGCATGTATATGTAATGCTAAATTTGCATCAATGACTTGGAAATTTCCTGATTTAAACCCTTCCCATCTCGATTCTAATGGCAAATAATATTCTGAACGAGACAAACTTTCAACTCCACCAGCTGCAACAAAGTCCATATCCATCGTCAACAATTCTTGCACAGCTGTGATAGCTGATTGAATTCCAGAACCACATACCCGGTTAATAGTCATCCCAGTAGATTGTTGTTTTAATCCGGCTTTTAATCCAATGATACGGCCAATATTGCTTTCCTCTTGCGTTCCCATAGCTTGACCTACAATGACTTCTTCTATCTCTTCAGTCGTTAAACCAGCCCGCTTGACGGCCTCTTTTAACGCGATAGCACCTAACTCTCCTGTAGGAACAGTTTTTAATCCTCCTAAATAAGCTCCAATCGGTGTACGAGCTGCACCAACAATAACAATTGGATCATCAGTTCTTAATCTTGGCATATACTAAACCTCTCCTTAATTTATAGGAATGCATTCTTGTTTATTATAATTCTTGTAAATAAGAATATCAAATCACATTTACCCGTTTAAGCAATTTTAAGAAAAGCTTTACTTTTAAGATAATAACCGTCATTTATTTAGCAAAAAAATAAACCAACGCTAGGCACACGCTAGTTTATTTTTAAACTCAATCTAATTTATCATTTTCATAGTGGTGCGTTAATTCTAATTCTTTAAAATTTTGTTGACGAAGAGCTTCAAAAATTAAAATAGCTGCCGTATTTGATAAATTTAATGAACGCACGTGTTCGTCATTCATAGGGATACGCAAGCAATCTTCTTCATGTTCGCGCATGAACTCCTCTGGCAACCCAGTCGTTTCTTTCCCGAAAAGAAAATAATGATCTTCTTCAATTGCTGCATAGTCAACATCACTATAAACACGGTTACCAAATTTAGTAATCAAATGCAGTTGCCCATTTTTTGCAACTTCCATAAAAGCAGCCAAATTTTTGTGATACGTTATATGAACTTCATTCCAGTAATCCAAACCTGCTCTTTTCAAATGTTTGTCATCTGTTTGAAAGCCTAATGGTTCAATTAAATGCAAATGTGTATTCGTTGCTGCACAAGTGCGTGCTATGTTTCCCGTATTGGCAGGGATTTGTGGTTCAAATAAAGCAATATGATTTGTCATGTTAACTAAGTTCCTCCTAAAATAATTCAATCAATGAACTATCTTTTTTTCTCTCTTTTGTTCTTGATTGCTTCGATTGCTTGATCGATTTCTCGGTAAGCTTCTGGGTCTTCTTCTTTTGCCAAAGCCTCAGTTAAAAAATCAATAACCATTTCATCTCTAGCAGAAACGATTTTTGCGATAGACCACGCAGCAGTCCCTCTGATAACCGGCCTGACATCTTCTTCAATACAACGCAACAAATCTGGCAAAGCCGATTTATCACGGTAGTTGCCTAAAGCAATAATGGCATTGCGTTGCAAAGGTTTCTTACCACGCCAAGCCCCCGACATATGACCGAATTGTTCTTTAAAGTCTCGGTTACTGATGGTCAGCATGGGTCTTAACTTTGGCATGATACTTTCAGGTTCAGGCTCCATCTCAGGATGAAAATGGGCATTTTTCCCTTTGTTGTAGGGACAGACGATTTGACAAATGTCACATCCGTAAATAACGTGTCCCATTTTCCGTCTAAATGGTTCTGCCATCATTCCTTTAGTTTGAGTTTGATAAGACAAGCACTGTTTGGCATTAATTCGTCCGTCTCCCAGTAAAGCACCGGTTGGACAAGCGTCGACACAACGAGTACATTCGCCACACCCAAAAGGGACAGACGGGTCTGGTGCAAAATCAAGATTAGTAATAATTTCTGCTAAATAAACATATGAACCAAATTCTTCGGTAATCAGCAAGCCATTTCTTCCAATGAAACCCAATCCTGCACGCTGTGCTACTGCAACATCAACCAGTTCTCCAGTGTCTACCATTGGCTTGTATGTCACTGATTCGCCAGCTTCATGACGAATGTACTCAATCAATCGATTCATTTTATCTCTTAAAATATCATGATAATCCGTTCCCCAAGATGCCCGTGCAAATTCACCACGGCGCTCCCCTTTTACCCTAGGCGGCGGATCAGCAATTTTAGTTGGATAAGCCAAAGCAATTGAAATAATCGAACGTGGGCTTTGAAATATCAATTCGGGATAAATACGTTCTTCGATCACTTTATGCTCAAAGCCAGAATGATGCCCTAGTTCTTGCTGCGCTCTTAGTTTATCTTCTAGTTCAGTAAATGGCTCTGCCGTTGTAAAGCCAATTTTATCTATCCCAATACGCTTACTTTCTATAATGATTTTTTCCTTTAATGAAGTTGCTTCTTTGACCATAAGCTTCACTCCCATAAGATAACTCTTCACTATTATTCTATCGCAAATTAGCCCTAAAAACAAAAAAATTAGTAACGTATTAAAATAAGCACAAAAAAAACGCATCGCTTCGGTGTCCAGCACTGCGAAACAATACGTTATTAAGCCTATTACAATTCACTAACTTTTATCAAAATCTGATGGATTCCTGATAAAAACGAATGACGTTTAAGAACTTATAGGTAATATAACATCGCTGTGGTATTGTTGCAAGGTTATTGGGCTGATATTTTCAATGAAACCGGTATATATTAGAAAAACAGTTCACAATTCGTTCACACATCTGCTTATTTTTGTCCAACCAAGACACAAACATCAATTGTTACACTTTGCAGAGGATGAGCCAAAGCGTATTCTTTCGAAGAAGGACTAGCACCCCAACTTAGCGGTGTCATCTTCATTAAGTCTTCAAATAATGATTGAGTCAGTTCGAATGAATAATTTACACGTTTCATTTCCATTGAGGGAAAGTGCTCTTTAAATTTTTCAATCACAACTTCATTTGAGTAAGTCTGTTTTTCTGCTTGATCACGATAAAATAATTTTCTCAATTCGATTAAATAATCTTTTTCAGGAACAACTTTTATCACTTGACCGCCTTTTTTTAGTAGACGATCAAACTCTTTATAATTTGAAGGCGAAAAAATATTCAAAATCGTATCATACTGCTGTGAAGCAAAAGGAGACTGAGCTAAATCAGCTACACACCAAAATGCCGTTGAAAAATGATTTGCGGCTAATTGAATCGCATCTTTTGAAATATCAAAACCAATTTTTTGACCCTTCAACCCTAGTGTTGTTAAATAATCTAGTTGAGAACCTTCACCACAGCCGACATCTAATGTATGACCGTCTTCTTTTTCAATAATACATTTATAAAGCTCGTCTAATAAAGGATGAAATAATCCGGCAGTTGCAATATTGAATCTAGAAGACAACATTTCTTTATCGTATTCGTTTTTTGTCCCCTTTAATAAGAAATAAAGAGTCCCTTTTTTTGAAATATCAAAAAGATGCCCGTTTAGACAACTCAAACTATTGCCTTCTAATTGATCAAACGTATCTTTACAAATAGGACATTGAAACAATTCCCTATTTTCTTGCATAAACAATGCGGCCTTTTCTATTTTTTTCATAAACAACCTTCTTTCATCCAACTTAGTTCATTATTCATTATCTATCATGTACAACGTTCATTTACCCGTTTACCAATATACCATTATTCCTAAATAATTTCATAGTTTCCAGCTAAAAAGCTCTCCAAATTCATTCTATTTGTCTAATTAAATTAAAAATGGTATAACAAAGTTAATATAGCTTTCAGAAAGGATGACAATGATTATGCCATGGGATGTCAATGATTACCCTAACTCATTAAAGAATTTCGACCCGCTTTTACGAAAGAAAACGATTGAGATTGCAAATGCTCTTCTAGCAAATGGATACGAAGATGAACGTGCTATTCCAATTGCTATCTCTCAAGCTAAAGAATGGCTGAAAGATGCTTCTAAAGAAGAAAAGAAATCTTTTGAAAAAGAACAAAACCCAAAAAAATCCGATCAACATGACACTTCAAGTTCAAATCCTAAATTATTAGATAATGCTGTCGAAGTTTTCTATGAAGAAAATCACTGGGTCGTAAAAACGAAAGAAGCTAAACGGGCAAGTGACACATTTGATAAAAAAATAGCTGCTGTAAAACGTGCACATGAAATTGCTGCTAACAAAGAGTCAAATGTAATTATTTATAAAAAAGACGGTTCACGGCAAAACTAAATTAATAAAAAAAAGAGGTTAGAACAGAATCGCTTATTCATAAAATAGACATTGGTTCTGTTTTTTGGAGTATATTTTAGAATAAACAGTCATATATAAAAAAGAGGCTAGGATTTTTATCCCAGCCTCTTTTTTTGATTAATGAATGTTTAAAAGTTATTTACTGGATGATTTACAGCTTTCGCTTCATCCATTTCCATTTTTGCCTCATCAACTACAGCTAATGAGATATCTTTTGCTTCTGAAGCTGTTTGACTTACTTGGTCTTTTAAACTTCCAGCTGTGTAAGTTGCTTCCTTTACAGCATCATTTAAGTTTGCTTTCAAATTTTCTTTGCTGCCTGGTACACCATCTTTGACATCTTTTAAATCAGATTTCAAGATTTGAGAATCCATTTTAATTTGTTCTGCTAATTGTTTTGAAACTAATTGTATATCTGTTTTCAGCCCGATCGCAGCATCTGTTGCAATAGCTTTAAAATCTCCACCACGTTCTTTAGCGATAGATAAGTAGTCGGTAGATGTTTCTTTCATCATTTCCGTTTTTTCTTTTAACTCTCTTTGGTACTCTTCACCAGATTTAGGCGCAAATAAGTAAGCTGCCACATAAGCTGCTGCTCCTCCAATTGCTGCTCCTAACAAAAATGTTCCTTTTGACATTGATACATCGCCCTCTCTGTAATAAATAGTAGAATCAACCATGGTAAGCACCTAGTGATTCTTCGTTATTTCTAAAGCTAACGTTACTTCTATAATTATTTTACACTGTATTGCTCCATTATAACAAAAGTTATCCCTTATTTTTTATGAAGTTAAGCGTTTTTGTACACTAATGTAGTCGATGCACAAACAAATAGCATCCATTGCAGCATCTAAATCAACTAGTGAAACCGGTGTTGGTGCTAAACGAATGCTGTTATCATTTGGATTATGGCCATACGGGTAAGTCGCACTCGCTTCTGTCACAGCAACTCCTATTTTAGCTAAAGCTGCAACAATTTCAGTTGCACATCCATTTTCCGTAGTCAAATGGACAAAATATCCACCTTTAGGTTCTGTCCATTCCACTACATCTTTACCAGCAAAGTAATCCGTTAATTTCTGATGAATCAATTCAAATTTTGGTTTCAAAATCTCTGCATGTTTTTCCATATGCTGAGCAACCTGATTCTTATCTTTTAAAAACTTCACATGACGCATTTGATTTAGTTTATCAAATCCAATTGTTTGATAAGAAAGTTCTTTTGCAACTAAATCAATGTTTTTCTTACTCGCTCCTAAAGCGGCTACACCTGCTCCAGGAAAAGTAATTTTTGATGTTGAACAAAACATCAAAGCACGATCAGGATTTTTAGCTTTTTTACAAGCTGTTAACAAATTTTTTGCACTTTGTTTATCTTCACCCAAATGATGGACAAGATAAGCATTGTCCCAAAGAATCATAAAGTCCTCAGATTTTGTTTCCATACTAGCCAATTGATCGACCACATCATCTGAATAGGTTATACCTGTTGGATTACTATACGTTGGCACACACCATATCCCTTTGATAGCAGAATCATTTGCTACTAATTTTTTAACTTCATCCATATCAGGACCAGTCTCGTTTAATTCAATTGGTATCATTTCAATGCCTAAATTCTCAGTCATTGCAAAGTGTCGATCATACCCTGGACTTGGACATAAAAATTTAATTGATTCCTTAGAAGAACTCTCTGCCTTTCTGTTCAATAACTTAGAAACGATAACGAGGTGCATCAAACTCAGACTAGAATTTCCACCAATCAAAATTTCATCCATTTCAGTTTCTAAAAGTTCTGAAAAAAGCTTTTTAGCTTCGTAAATACCCGTTAATTCCCCATAATTGCGAATGTCGATCGTACCCTGACTCAAAAAATCTTCCGGAGTAGAAAGTAAACCAAGCATTGGTTCAGACAACTGCAATTGTTCTTTACTTGGTATACCTCTTTTTATATTTAAGTTTAAAGGATGTTCTGTAAAATCAACGTATTTTGTTTTTAATCGATCGTAATAGTCGCTTAATTCATTTGCCGTTTGTGTCATTTTCATAACTCCCTTCTCTTTTACTCTTCTCAAAAAAGTATAGCGAAGAACAATTAAGAAAGCAAAACAAACTTATTTATTCCTCTTATTCCGAAAACCATTTGACTAAACCCTTACAAGCTAAGAAAAGAATACCTAACACAATAAAAATACCCAACATGCCATATCCCATCAATTCCAGACCTTGCTGTAAAGCTGTATAATCAACATCAAACATCTTTTCACCACTTTCTCTTCTCGATTTAAGCAAAATAACCAAGTAATAAACCGCCAGCAATAACGGAAGCAATCTGACCAGAGACATTTGCTCCGGCTGCATGCATCAAGATAAAGTTTTCTTTATCTTCTGCTTGAGCCATTTTTTGAATGACTCGAGCAGACATGGGAAATGCAGAGATGCCAGCTGCACCAATCATTGGATTGATTTTTTCATTCCGGAAAAGATTAATAAATTTTGCAAATAAAACTCCGCCAACTGTATCCATAATAAAAGCAATTAGCCCAAACCCAATGATTAATAAACTATCTACCGTTAAGAATAGTTCAGCAGTCATTTTTATAGAAATAGTCAAGCCTAGTAAAATGCTGATAATGTTTACTAGCTCATTTTGAGCAGTATAACTTAATCGATCTAAGACACCACATTCCCTTAACAGATTACCAAACATTAAAAACCCGACTAATGGCAAGGAGACAGGCGCAATAAATCCTGCTACAATAATCACAATAATTGGAAAAAGAATGCGGTTTTTTTTTGAAATAGTTGTTGATGTATATTCCATACGAATCATTCGTTCTTTTTTTGTCGTTACAGCTTTAATAGCTATCGGCTGGACGATTGGGACTAAAGCCATATAGGAGTAAGCAGCAACCGTTATAGGACCTAATAGCTGAGGCGCTAGTTGCAAGGCTACAAAAATAGATGTTGGGCCATCGGCAGCACCAATAATGCCAATCGAGGCTGCTTCTAAAATATCAAATCCAAAAATAACTGCAACTAAAATAGTGAAGAAAATACCGAATTGAGCGGAAGCTCCATATAATAAAAGAACGGGATTTTGTAGCAAAGGACCAAAATCAATCATTGCGCCGATTCCAATAAAAATTAGCAACGGAAATAATTCGGTCGCAATACCAAAGTCAAACAACACATTTAGAATGCCTTCTTGTTCTTGATTATTAATAACTTGATTGACTAAGCCAGATTGAGGAAAATTCACCAATAGTGTTCCAAGACCCATTGGCACTAGCAATGTTGGTTCATATTTTTTCTTGATACCTAGGTAGATTAAACATCCACCTATCCCCATCATAATGACCTGTCCAAGTGAAATGGATAGCAACCCTGAAAAAAAAGTGTCCAAAAAATCTCCTCCCTTACCAAGAATCTAAAATTGTAATATAAGAACCATTAAGTTGGATCTATGACAATTAAAGACTCTCCTGCTTCTACCGCTTGACTAGGTTGCACATTCACCTTAGATACAACGCCACTAACAGGAGCTACAATTTCGTTTTCCATTTTCATTGCTTCCAGCAAGCACACGGTTTCTCCAGCATGTACATCTTGATTTTCTTCTACCTTAACAGCTAGTATTCTTCCAGGCATAGGAGCTGTGATCATTACTTCTTCTTGAGAAAATGTTTTTAATTGCTTCGTGCTCGTCTTTTCTTTATCGGTGATTGAAGTAAGAGATGGTGTTTTTTTGTTCACTTCATCTAGTAGTTCTTTTACGGTAACTTGATAAATTTTCCCATTTACTGTAATCTCATAATTTTTCATTTAGCGCACTCCCTTACCGAATTCGCTCAATTTTTGTTACGCAATAGGTTTTGTCTTGTTGCTCATCATTAGCTAAAATCAACGCCATTAAGACTGCAACCATTCGTGTCTCTTCATCTTCATCTACTGCTAAATCATTTTGTTTTTCAGGAGAAAAGGATTCTATTTCTTGGTATTTTTTCGGTCTAAATTTCATCATTTGGTGAATGAGTTGCCAGCCAATAAGCACTAAAAAAAAAACTAGGAGTCCAATAACGGTGATTACTACTATATCTAAATAAGAAAATTTTTCCATTTATTCACCTCATTTTATATAGGCTGATATTCTGATCGTTTCTTCCATTTCTACCGCAGCTTTTTTTTGCTCTACTTTTGGAAACTCGTATTTTTTTTGTAAAAACGCTTTGCCAACTTGCGGAAAAAGGGCATAGGTTAAAACATCTTCATCTGTTTTTGCTAAAGTTCCTATTTCTTCTTTCAATCGTTCAAATTCTGGTTGAATATGGTCAGCCGGTCGATCTGTAATTACTGTATCTTCATCAATAATCTGTTTTCTAAAATCTTCACTGATAGGCATTGGCGGACGGCCATATGAACCATGTAAATATTCTTTGATTTCATTTGGAACCATCTTGTACCTTTCTCCGGCTAATACATTAAAGACCGCTTGGGTTCCCACCATTTGACTCATAGGGGTTACCAATGGTGGGAACCCCATGTCTTTTCGAACTTGTGGAACCTCTTTCAAAACAGCTTCATACTTTTCAGTTGCATTCGCTTGTTTTAATTGCGAGTATAAATTTGACAACATCCCTCCAGGAACTTGATACAATAGTGCTTTTGGATCAACACCCATCATTTTAGGGTCCAACAGCCGATTAGCCAAATACTTGTCTCGAATAGGTTTAAAGTATTCAGCAATTTCTTCTAGTAACTGAAGATTTAGCTTTGTCGCAACCAACCCTTCATTTAAAGCAATAGCCATTGATTCAGTAGGCGGCTGACTCGTTCCCTCCGAAAATGGTGAAATAGCTGTGTCAATCATATCTACACCTGCTTCTACAGCCATTAAATAAGTCATTTGTGAAACACCACTCGTTGCATGTGTGTGTAAGCTCAGCGGAATAGTTAACACTTCTTTCAGTGAGCCCACAAGTTTTTTTGCGATGTAAGGTGTAAGAATTCCTGCCATATCTTTAATGCAAATAGAATCAGCTCCCATATTTTCCAACTCTTTGGCTAGCTGGGTATAATAGTCAATAGTGTGCACTTCACTTATGGTATAACATATGGTCAACTGGGCATGCTTGCCGTATTTTTTAACTGCTCTTAAAGACGCTTCCAAATTTCTAATGTCATTTAGGGCATCAAAAATTCTAAAAACATCTATTCCATTTTCACTAGCTTTTTGAACAAATTTTTCGACAATGTCATCTGCATAATGCCGATACCCAAGCAAATTTTGTCCTCTTAATAGCATTTGTAATTTTGTGTGCGGTGCCCGCTCTTTTATCGCCCTTAACCTTTCCCATGGATCTTCATTTAGAAACCGAATAGCTGCGTCAAATGTAGCTCCTCCCCAACATTCAAGCGAATAGTATCCAACTTGATCCATCTTTTCAATGATAGGCAACATTTCTTGTGTTGTCATTCTTGTCGCCATCAAACTCTGATGAGCATCTCTAAGAACCGTTTCAGTAATTTCAACCGTACGTTCTGTCATATTTCCATACTCCTCTCTACTGACGGAAAGAGAACAACCAAAATCTATTTTTATTAAAAGACATTAGTTTAGTCAAGAAGTGATTGCATCGCTTCAAGAGCTTCATCTGGTAAAAGATTCATTTTGTTCGTTTTATTCTGCTCTTGAATATAAGCTACACGCATTTGCAACCTTTCTTGAACCAATTTACGGTACTCTGGATTGTTAAAGTCGGGCTCATAATCCTCTACTACAAGGTAACTTAGCTCATTGCTTGTTCCAAATGATCTGAACTCGGCTCTCCCCTCAACAATTGATTCAATACTACTTAAAGTAACAGCAGCTGTCACTTTCTTGTCTAAAAAATAACCCGTATTTAAAATGTAGCAGTCGATACTTTGATTCGTAAATAATGCCTTAAAATGATTGTAATCTTCTTTAAGTGGATAAATACGAAATGGATTTGCATACGGCTCGATTACTAATTTATTGATATCGATTCCTTTTTTTAAACGTTCAGCTGTTGAACGTTTAGTAGCCAAAGTTGCCCCAAACGTTGCAGCAAGAACTGGATCCGTCACTTTAATGACAGGAGGGAGACTTTCATCCTTCATAATCCAATAAATTGCGTCGATGGGTTCATTGAATTTATCTACTCGATTTGAAGTAGAATAACGTGATTTTATCGTTCTACCATTTCCATTCCTCAAATCTTCTGTCAAGAGAACCTTATCCCCGTTTTCATCTAGCGTGACTGCGACATTTTGTACCGTTACAAAATAATCGATTTCTGGATGATTTGAAGGATAGTCTTGCGTCTTATCAAAATAAGCTGGTTCTAAAGCAATAGAAGAACCATCCTCTAAAGAAACAATAAATGCATCATCATGCAAAACTTCAACTGCATATTTATTTTCGTGTTTTGCATGTGTCAGTGTTGATTTACCTGAACCAGATAGCCCAAAAAAAGCCGATACATAATTTTTTCCATTGGTTAATGTAAATTTCTTTTGCCCACCATGACAAGCGACATAACCCAACCTATGTGCTGTACCCCAAGCCAATGTTAACGTTGCTTTCTTTAACTCACCAAAATAATTCATTCCTAAAATGATGGCTGCATTATGCTTTGAATCAAAATAAGCTAGCCCCATGGGGTAATCGGGATGATGCCATTCAGGATTTTGATAGATTAAAATATCACCCTCATTTATTGCTCTAGATTGCACATATAATTCATCGTATACTTCATTGCAAATTTGGAAATTCAACAACCAGGAATACAAATTATTTTCTTGACCAACAGGTACGCTCAAATGTGCTTTCACCATGAAATCAGGATCTAATCCAACATAAGCAGTAGCTTTATAACGCATTTTATTTTCACCTTGATAAATAGCTTCACGGATAATTGGGGCCAGTTTAGCATCTTCCTCAGGATTTTCTCCCAAAATACGTTTTGCTGCAGCTGTTCTCCCGACCACCGCTCCTCCATTCTCAACTAATACATTTGCTCCATAAGGCAAACCTAATTTTTCCGGATGCTTAACTATTAGGTCTGTTACAATGGTGTGCATGGAATCTTTAGCCAGTAAATAAGCTTCTTCAGTCGTTTTTATTTCTGTAGTATTGTTACCGTACATGGACGTTTCCACGACTGAGCGAAATGATGAAAAAATAGGATTGTCTTTTCTAATTTCTGATTTTGAAAAAGTTGACTTTGTTGCCATTTAAATCCCTCCAATTTTTTTAAAATAGAATGTATTTAAATTCATAAATCAAGTTTAAAGGCTAAAAACAAAGCGGATACATTTTCTTTATATATAGATAAAAATTTCTGTTAATTCACCTCTACATCATAACAGATTAAACAAAAAAAAGCCCTTAAGAACAAGAACATTCTTAAGAGCTTTTTATTATACCGGCGGCCGGAATCGAACCGGCACGCCCTCGCGGGCACAGGATTTTGAGTCCAGCGCGTCTACCAGTTCCGCCACGCCGGCATATGGACTACTTTTTTTCATCTTTTCGAACATAAGGCGGTAACCGGATTTGAACCGGTGATGAAGGTTTTGCAGACCTCTGCCTTACCACTTGGCTATACCGCCATCTTTTTAGTTGAATGGTTCATTCAATTAAACTGGGCTAGCTGGATTCGAACCAACGCATGAGGGAGTCAAAGTCCCTTGCCTTACCGCTTGGCTATAGCCCATGAAAAAAAAAGGCGACTGATGGGGATCGAACCCACGCATGCCGGAACCACAATCCGGTGTGTTAACCACTTCACCACAATCGCCATGGTAATTATTTTTTTTGCCCATCTTACATTAAAAATGGCAGGGGTAGTAGGAATTGAACCCACACTGATGGTGTTGGAGACCATAGTTCTACCTTTAAACTATACCCCTATCTTATAAAGGTTATTTCTTTTAAAAAATGGTGGAGGGGGGCAGATTCGAACTGCCGAACCCGAAGGAGCGGATTTACAGTCCGCCGCGTTTAGCCACTTCGCTACCCCTCCAATAATGGTGGCCTGGGACAGAATCGAACTGCCGACACCTTGAGCTTCAATCAAGTGCTCTACCAACTGAGCTACCAGGCCATTATATAAATGGTTTATTTAATTTTTCAAACCAACGGTCTCGACGGGAATCGAACCCGCGATCTTCTGCGTGACAGGCAGACATGTTAACCCCTACACCACGAGACCTTTTTATAACTTAAACCAATGGAGGTTGACGGGATCGAACCGCCGACCCTCTGCTTGTAAGGCAGATGCTCTCCCAGCTGAGCTAAACCTCCGAAGAATCTTATCAATGCTTTTTTTAACCAGTAACGTCGTTACTGATGACCCGTACGGGAATCGAACCCGTGATACCGCCGTGAAAGGGCGGTGTCTTAACCGCTTGACCAACGGGCCGTTTTTTCAAACGGAGAGTAAGGGATTCGAACCCTTGAGACAGTGTTCACCGCCTACATGATTTCCAATCATGCTCCTTCGGCCACTCGGACAACTCTCCAGGTGGGGTTCACTTAAACTAATCTCGTTTATATTTACATAGTTTGACTATGGAACTCCGCAAGTAGGACTCGAACCTACGACATCATGATTAACAGTCATGCGCTACTACCAACTGAGCTATTGCGGAATAATTGAATGTGCGTGGCAACGTCCTACTCTCACAAAGGGAAACCCTTCACTACCATCGGCGCTAAGAAGCTTAACTTCTGTGTTCGGCATGGGAACAGGTGTGACCTTCTTGCCATCATCACCACACAATTTCAATCAAGAGAACGTTGTTCTCTCAAAACTGGATAAGTTAAAAATCGTTTTTCGTTCTGAAACCCTCTTACACCGTTTAAAAAATTTGGTTAAGTCCTCGACCGATTAGTATTGGTCCGCTCCATCTATCGCTAGACTTCCACTTCCAACCTATCTACCTGATCATCTCTCAGGGGTCTTACTCACTTACGTGATGGGAAATCTCATCTTGAGGGGGGCTTCACGCTTAGATGCTTTCAGCATTTATCCCGTCCACACATAGCTACCCAGCAATGCCCTTGGCAGAACAACTGGTACACCAGAGGTGTGTCCATCCCGGTCCTCTCGTACTAAGGACAGCTCCTCTCAAATTTCCTACGCCCGCGACGGATAGGGACCGAACTGTCTCACGACGTTCTGAACCCAGCTCGCGTACCGCTTTAATGGGCGAACAGCCCAACCCTTGGGACCGACTACAGCCCCAGGATGCGATGAGCCGACATCGAGGTGCCAAACCTCCCCGTCGATGTGGACTCTTGGGGGAGATAAGCCTGTTATCCCCAGGGTAGCTTTTATCCGTTGAGCGATGGCCCTTCCATGCGGAACCACCGGATCACTAAGCCCGACTTTCGTCCCTGCTCGACTTGTAGGTCTCGCAGTCAAGCTCCCTTATGCCTTTACACTCTGCGAATGATTTCCAACCATTCTGAGGGAACCTTTGGGCGCCTCCGTTACACTTTAGGAGGCGACCGCCCCAGTCAAA
>NZ_ABHH01000017.1:0-53511 GCF_000171855.1 Carnobacterium sp. AT7
TAAACTTGCAAATCATAATCTTCACAATGACGTTCCTAAAAAAAACTGGTTTAAAAAAGATATTCAATTAAATACAAAATATACTTTTGATACCTTTGTTATCGGTAAAGGAAATCAGATGGCTCACGCTGCTGCTTTAGTCGTTGCAGAAGAACCGGGAACTATTTACAATCCTTTATTTTTCTATGGTGGAGTTGGACTTGGAAAAACCCATTTGATGCATGCTATAGGTCACCAAATGTTGCTGCTAAACCCTGACGCACGAGTTAAATATGTTAGTAGTGAAACATTTGCGAATGATTTTATAAATTCCATCCAAAACAAAACACAAGAAAAATTTAGAAACGAATACCGCAGTGTTGACTTGCTTCTAGTAGATGACATTCAATTTTTTGCAGATAAGGAAGGAACGCAAGAAGAATTTTTCCATACCTTTAACGCTTTATACGATGATCGCAAACAAATCGTATTGACAAGTGATCGTTTGCCAAATGAAATTCCCAAACTACAAGAACGATTAGTCTCCAGATTCGCTTGGGGTCTATCAGTTGATATCACACCGCCAGATCTTGAAACGCGAATTGCTATTTTGAGAAAAAAAGCTAATGCTGAACGATTAGAAATTCCTGGTGACACGTTAAGTTATATCGCTGGTCAAATTGATTCAAATATTAGAGAACTAGAAGGCGCACTAGTACGGGTGCAAGCTTATGCAGCAATCGAAAGTCGCGATATTACCACTAGCTTAGCTGCTGATGCATTAAAGAGCATGCTGCCTTCAGCAAAACCAACAACACTTACTATTTTAGATATCCAACAGGCTGTCAGTAAATATTATCAATTATCGATTGCTGACCTTAAAGGCAAAAAGAGGATCAAGTCCATTGTTTTACCAAGACAGATTGCTATGTATTTATCTCGAGAACTTACTTCAAATTCTTTACCCAAAATCGGTGCTGAATTTGGCGGAAAAGATCACACGACAGTTATTCATGCGTATGAAAAAATCGTTCATGCTTTAACAAGTGATGATCAATTAAAACAAGAAATAACAGATTTAAAGAAAAAATTAACCTAGTTCTTTCTTTTACACATGTGTATAACTAAGCGAGTTATCCTTTTTTTATCAACAAGTTATCCACATGTGCAAAACCTTTTTACTAATAGGCTTGGACCAGTTTTCCACAGTATCAACAAGCCCTACTACTATTACTAAAAGAACTTATAAAATTAATATAACTATATTTGGAGGTAAAATTAATGAAATTTACAATAAAGAGAAGTGCCTTTTTAAAAAGCTTAGCGGATGTACAGCGTGCGATTTCTTCTAGAACAACCATACCTATATTGACAGGTTTAAAAATCATTGCTAATGATGAAGGATTAACTTTAACAGGTAGTGATTCAGATATTTCGATTGAAGCTTTTATTCCTGTATCAGAAGAAGAAAATCTTTTAACCATTGAAAAAACTGGCGGAATTGTTTTACAAGCACGCTTTTTTAGTGAAATTGTAAAAAAACTTCCTGAAGAAACAATGACAATTGAAATATTAGATCATTTTCAAGCATTAATTACTTCAGCAACAGCCTCATTTAGAATTAATGGCTTAGATCCTAATAATTACCCACATTTGCCAATCATTGATACATCAGAAACATTTACTTTACCTGTAAACTTATTTAAACAAGTTATCGGACAAACGGTTATTGCTATTTCTACCCATGAAAGTCGTCCAATCTTAACAGGTGTAAATATTGTTATTGAAAATGAAAAGTTTCTAGCAGTTGCTACCGATAGTCATCGTTTAAGTCAACGTGTCATTCCGATTGAAATGAATGACGAGCAAGCGACAAAGAAATACAACATTATTATCCCAGGTAAGAGTTTGATCGAATTATCTCGGACATTGGATGAAACATCAGATACGATTGAAATGATGATCACTGAAAATCAAGTTTTATTTAAAGCAGAAAATCTATATTTCTATTCTCGTTTACTTGAAGGGTATTATCCTGATACTAAACGATTGATTCCTGACAATTCTTCAACAGAAATTAGTTTTAATGCGAGTGCTTTATTAGGTTCTATCGAACGTGCTTCTTTACTTTCACATGAAGGAAAGAACAATGTTGTAAAAATTACTATTACGCCAGATTTAATTGAAATTTCGGGGAACTCACCTGATGTCGGTAATGTTAAAGAGGAATTAGAATATCTATCTGTTGAAGGGGAGCCGATTGAACTGTCGTTTAACCCTGATTACATGAAAGATGCATTAAGAACTTTTGGACAAACAGATATCAAAATTAAATTTACATCTCCAGTCCGTCCTTTTATTCTGGTTCCAAGTGAAAATGGACAAGACTTTATTCAATTAATTACTCCTGTTCGAACTTTTTAAAAAATTAAGCAAGTAAAAAACTACTTTTCAAGCAATTTGAAAAGTAGTTTTTTTTATTATGCTCCAAATAACCATGTTTTTTTCGTTTTAAGCAATTGTGAGTGATTTAAGGTCTTTTTTTATCTTGTCGTTAAAATCGATAATAGTAGGGTTATTTTTAGATTTGGTTGTATTTTTGGCTAAAAAGGAGTATAATAAGATTAATAAGCGACAGCGTGATGCGTGGATTATGTCCACGCTTATTTTATTGAAAAGTAGGTGAAAAACATGAAAAAAACAATTAAAATCAATCGTGAATTCATTACATTAGGACAATTTTTAAAACATGTAAACATTATTAGCAGTGGCGGTATGGCTAAATGGTATTTGGCTGAACACACAGTAATGTTGGATAATGAAGTTGAAGATCGAAGAGGGAAAAAAATCTATCCAGGTTCTGTTGTTGAAATACCAAATGAGGGGACTTTTTTTATCCAATCAGAAGGTACAACTGATGAATCAAATAAGGAAGAAAAATAATGCTATTGAAAGAAATCCATCTTTCCAATTATCGTAATTATGAGCATGCTGAAGTTATTTTTTCTAAAGGGATTAATGTTTTCTTAGGAGAAAATGCCCAAGGGAAAACTAGTTTGATGGAAGCTATTTACGTTTTAGCAATGGCAAGAAGCCATAGAACTGCCAATGACAAAGAAACTATTCGCTGGGACCAAGATTTTGCCCGTGTAAGTGGCAGAATCCAAAAGAAAAACACTAGTTTTCCACTTGAAATTTCTATTTCAAAAAAAGGGAAAAAAGCAAAATTTAATCACCTGGAGCAAAAAAAACTAAGTGAATACATTGGAAACTTAAATGTTATTTTATTTGCTCCAGAGGATTTATCTCTGGTAAAAGGTTCGCCTTCTGTCCGAAGAAAATTTTTAGATATGGAAATGGGGCAGATGAGCCCTATTTATTTACACCATCTTGTACAATACCAACATCTTTTAAAGCAAAGAAATAGTTACCTTAAACAATTAAGTCTAAAAAAAGAAAAAGATCTAACGTTTCTAGATATTCTAACTGAACAGTTAGCAGAATATGGAGCGGCTATTTTATTAGAACGCTTTTCTTTTGTAAAAAAATTAGAAAATTGGGCTAAACCGGTTCATAGTGAAATTTCTAAACAAAAGGAATTGCTTGAAATTGGATATGCTTGTAGTTTGAAAATTACAGATGAAACAAGCAAAGAACAGCTTTATTCAGATTTAATGAACGCTTTTGCACAAGGTAGGCAGAGAGAATTAGAGCAGCGAACGACTATTTTTGGTCCTCATAGAGATGATTTGAAATTCACTGTGAATGGAAGAAATGTTCAAACTTATGGTTCTCAAGGTCAACAAAGAACGACTGCACTAAGTGTTAAATTGGCAGAAATTGATTTGATGAAAGAGATGACAGGCGAGTATCCCGTCTTATTATTAGATGATGTTTTATCAGAATTGGATGATGAAAGACAAACGCATTTATTGAAAGCAATTCAAAATAAAGTTCAAACATTCTTGACGACAACTAGTTTAGATGGAATAAAGAAAAATATGTTGGAAACCCCGAAAATTTTTCTGATTGATAATGGACAAGTAGAAATGGAGAGTGAATGAGTGTGTCTGAAGAAATTAAAAGCAAACAAGATTTAGCAAATGAATATGATGCGAGTCAAATACAGGTTCTAGAAGGTTTAGAAGCCGTTCGTAAACGTCCAGGTATGTATATTGGAGCAACAAGTAGTGAAGGATTACACCATTTAGTATGGGAAATTGTAGATAATTCAATTGATGAAGCTTTGGCTGGTTTTGCTGACGAAATTAATTTAAGTATCGAAAAAGACGGAAGTATCATTGTCATGGATAATGGCCGTGGAATTCCGGTCGACATCCAAGCTAAAACAGGCCGTCCAGCATTAGAGACCGTTTTTACGATTCTACATGCAGGTGGTAAATTTGGCGGAGGAGGGTATAAAGTTTCCGGTGGTTTACATGGAGTAGGATCTTCAGTGGTTAATGCTCTTTCGACTACATTGGATGTTTATGTCTATAAAAACAGTAAAATCTATCACCAACAATATGCTCAAGGAAAAGTAGTCCATGATGTAGAAGTAATCGGTGAAACAGATAAACACGGTACGACTGTTCATTTTGTACCGGATCCTGAGATCTTTAAAGAAACGGTTGAATTTAATTTTGACAAATTAGCGACACGTGTACGTGAGCTAGCGTTCTTAAATAAAGGATTGAAAATTACTGTTGAAGATAAACGTGAAGACAAACAAGCCTTTTTAGAGTATCACTATGAAGGTGGAATTAAGAGTTACGTAGAATTTCTGAATGAAAATAAAGTTGTTTTGTATGATGAACCGATCTTTTTAGAAGGCGAACAACAAGGAATCACTATTGAAGTAGCAATGCAACATACAGATGGCTACCATAATAATTTAATGAGTTTTGCTAACAATATCCATACTTATGAAGGTGGAACACATGAATTTGGTTTCAAGACAGCCTTAACACGTGTGATAAATGACTACGCTAAAAAGAATAAAATCATTAAAGAAAATGAAGAAAATCTAACTGGAGAAGACGTGCGTGAAGGCTTAACAATCGTCTTATCCATCAAACATCCAGATCCTCAATTTGAGGGACAAACGAAAACAAAATTAGGAAACTCTGAAGCACGTACGATTACAGATCGTTTGTTTTCCGCGCATTTCGAAAAATTCTTAATGGAGAATCCGCCAGTAGCTCGTCAAATTGTTGAAAAAGGTTTGTTAGCTGCTAGAGCACGTTTAGCTGCAAAAAGAGCGCGCGAAGTAACACGTAAAAAAAGTGGACTAGAGATAAGTAACCTTCCTGGTAAACTAGCTGACTGTTCAAGTAAAGATCCTTCTATCAGTGAATTATTTATCGTTGAGGGAGATTCTGCCGGTGGTTCTGCTAAACAAGGACGCTCAAGATTATTTCAAGCAATCTTACCCATTCGTGGAAAAATCCTAAATGTAGAAAAAGCAACATTAGACAGAATTTTAGCTAATGAAGAAATTCGATCATTGTTTACAGCTATGGGAACAGGATTTGGTGGCGATTTTGACGTTTCTAAAGCTCGTTATCATAAATTAGTGATTATGACCGATGCCGATGTCGATGGAGCACATATCCGTACTTTATTGTTGACCTTATTTTATCGCTACATGCGTCCAATAGTTGAAGCGGGTTATGTTTACATTGCTCAGCCTCCTTTGTATCAAGTGCGCCAAGGTAAAAAAATGGTTTACTTAGATTCAGAAGATGAATTGAATGAGTATTTGAAAGAAATTCCTCTTTCACCAAAACCTGCAATTCAACGGTATAAAGGTCTTGGAGAAATGGATGCTGAACAATTATGGGAAACAACTATGAATCCTGAAAACAGACGGATGTTGCAAGTCACTGTTGATGATGCAATTGAAGCAGATAAAAGCTGTGACATGTTAATGGGTGACCGTGTTGAACCAAGACGTATATTCATTGAAGAAAACGCACGTTACGTGCAAAATTTAGACATTTAATCCAACTAGGAGGACAATAAAAAATGGCTGAAGAATTTAAAGAAAATATAAAAAATGTTGAATTAAGCCATGAAATGCGCAGTTCATTCCTTGATTATGCAATGAGTGTTATTGTAGCGCGCGCGTTGCCAGATGTACGAGATGGTTTGAAACCAGTACATCGTCGTATTTTGTATGGAATGAGCGAATTGGGCGTAACGCCAGATAAAGCACATAAGAAATCAGCACGTATCGTTGGGGATGTTATGGGTAAATACCATCCTCATGGAGATAGTGCGATTTATGAATCAATGGTTCGGATGGCTCAAGATTGGAGTTACCGCTATCCGTTAGTGGATGGTCATGGAAACTTTGGATCAGTCGATGGCGATGGAGCTGCAGCGATGCGTTATACGGAAGCGCGTATGACGAAAATGGCTTTAGAAATGCTGCGTGATATTAATAAAGACACGATTGATTACCATGATAACTATGATGGCTCAGAACGTGAACCAGACGTATTACCAGCTCGTTTCCCTAATCTACTTGTAAACGGTGTGACAGGGATTGCTGTTGGTATGGCTACCAATATTCCACCGCATAATCTAACTGAAGTTATCTCAGCATTACACATTTTGATGAATAATCCTGATGCAACAACAGCTGATTTGATGGAAGCAATCCCAGGGCCTGATTTCCCAACTGGGGGATTAGTCATGGGTAAATCTGGTATCAGAAAAGCTTATGAAACGGGTAAAGGCTCGATTATGGTTCGAGCTAAAGTTGAAATTGAAATACAAAAAAATGGCAAAGAACGCATTCTCGTGCACGAATTACCGTACATGGTGAATAAAGCGAGATTAGTCGAACGCATCGCTGATTTAGCAAGAGACAAACGAATCGAAGGCATTACTGATTTAGCAGATGAATCCGATCGTGATGGTATGCGCATCGTAATTGATGTGAGACGTGACGTAAGTGCAAGTGTTGTCTTGAATAACTTATATAAACTAACGTCAATGCAAACATCTTTTGGCTTTAACATGTTAGCAATTGTAAATGGTGTTCCGAAAGTATTAAGTTTAAAATCTATTCTTGAAGAATACTTAAAACACCAAGAAGTGGTTATTCGTAGAAGAACGGCTTATGATAAACGCAAAGCTGAAGCACGTGCACACATCTTAGAAGGTTTAAGAATAGCCTTGGACCACATTGAAGAAATTATTCGAATTATCCGTAGTTCAAAAACGGGTGATGTGGCTAAAACGACGTTAATTGAAACGTACGGCTTATCAGAGAAACAAGCACAAGCTATTTTAGATATGCGTATGGTCCGATTGACTGGTTTAGAGCGCGATAAAATCGAATCTGAATATACTGAATTAATAGCCTTGATTGAAGATATGGCTGATATTTTGGCAAAACCAGAACGGATACACAAGATTATCGAAACGGAGCTTCTTGAAGTACAAGAAAAATTTGGCGATGCTCGTCGTACGGAATTATTAGTAGGAGAAGTTCTAAGTCTTGAAGATGAAGATTTGATTGAAGAAGAAGATATTGTTATTACGTTGACAAGCAAAGGGTATATCAAACGTCTTCCAAGTTCTGAATTCAAATCACAAAGACGTGGCGGACGTGGTATACAAGGAATGGGAGTTCATGATGATGATTTCATTGAAACCTTAGTTTCTTGTTCAACTCATGATACATTATTATTCTTTACGAATAACGGAAAAGTTTATCGTTCAAAAGGATATGAAATACCTGAGTATGGCCGTACAGCTAAAGGAATTCCAGTCATAAACTTATTAGGTATCGATTCTGGTGAAACCGTTCAAGCGGTTATAAATGTCAGAGGAGAAGCTGAAGATGGTCTGTATCTCTTCTTTACAACGCGCCTTGGAACAGTTAAACGTACAGATGTAAAAGCCTTCTCTAATATCCGAAGCAATGGACTAAAAGCTATTGTGTTAAAAGAGAATGATGAATTGATGTCTGTTTCTGTAACAAATGGTGACGAAAATATCATTATTGGAACGCACATGGGTTATGCCGTAAGTTTCCATGAAAAAGATGTTCGAAACATGGGTAGAACTGCTGGTGGTGTTCGTGGTATTCGATTAAGAGAAAATGATTATGTCATTGGAGTCGATCTGTTAAAAGAGGATTCTGAAGTTCTGATCATTACAGAAAAAGGGTATGGAAAACGAACTAAAGCAAGTGAATATGCTATTAAAGGCCGTGGCGGAAAAGGAATTAAAACAGCTAATATCACAAGTAAAAATGGTAACTTAGCTGGTTTGACAACTGTCAAAGGCGATGAAGATATTATGTTGATAACAAATACAGGTGTTATTATTCGCTTTAATGTTTCAGCAGTATCGCAAACAGGTCGTGCCACATTAGGTGTACGTGTTATTCGAGTAGCAGAGGAAGTAAAAGTTTCGACTATGGCAAAAGTAGACGCAGAAGTGATAGAGGATGAAATAGATGAAACCGAAATCGTTTCTGAAGCATTCACTACAAAAGAGTCAGGATTAGATGATTCAATCCAAGAAATTAATCCTGTAAACGACTCTGAAACTGACATAGAAGACATTACTGACACTGATTCAACAGAAGAATAAAAAACAAAGCAAAAAAGAGTGGACCTCTATTGGTCCACTCTTTTTTGCTTTTATCAGGACAATCAAATTTTAAAAAAGCTTTTCGATAAATAGTACGAATACTTAAATAGAAGAGTGGACATAGTACTACCTTTGTAGAATTATATAAGGGTAAAAATCCAGAAATTTTGAACAAATAACAGCAGACAGATATCTAACACTAAAAACGATAAAGCTAAAAAAACGTATTTAAAATGCTACTCAGGTATTGATGTTCAAAATAAAATATGATATACTAAACGGACGTGAGTAATCTAATGAGTTATCAATAGAATACTCTCCTTGCTCTGTAAAAAGAGCCAAAGTCCATAAGGAGGTGACAGTCAAGATGAGTAAAGCAGCAAAATACGAAATTTTATACATTATCCGTCCAAACATCGAAGAAGCTGAAAAAACAGCTTTAGTTGAACGCTTTGACACTATTTTAAAAGATAATGGTGCTGAAATCACTGAATCTAAAGACTGGTCGAAACGTCGTTTTGCTTACGAAATCAAAGATTTCCACGAAGGAATCTACCATATCGTAAAACTTACTGCTAATGATGCAGTTGCAATTAACGAATTCGATCGTTTATCAAAGATCAGCCCTGATATTCTGCGTCATATGACAATTAGAGAAGAAGACTAAGCAAAAAATGTTTCACATGAAACATTTTTATCGGAAGGAGTGGGCAATGTGATTAACAATGTTGTTTTAGTTGGAAGATTAACAAAAGATGCTGATTTAAGATACACTTCAAATGGTACAGCGGTAGCAACTTTTTCATTGGCTGTAAACAGACAGTTTACGAACCAAAAAGGTGAAAGAGATGCTGATTTTATTAACTGTGTTATTTGGAGAAAAAGTGCTGAATCATTTGCGAATTTCACCAGAAAAGGTGCATTAGTAGGTGTGGAAGGCCGTATCCAAACGCGTTCTTATGATAATCAACAAGGGCAACGTGTATATGTTACAGAAGTAGTTGTTGAAACGTTCTCATTATTAGAATCAAAATCTAAAAATGATCAACGTAAAGACCAAGGTGATTCTCAAGCAGGATCTTATGGTTCTCAACAAAAACCTTATAACAATAATGCACAAAGTAACTCACAAGAAGCTCCCCGTAACCAACAATATCAAAACTTTGGAAACTCTGATCCTTTTGAAAAGAGCGGACAACCGATTGATATTTCAGATGACGATTTACCATTCTAGAATGAATGGGAAATAAAGGAGGAAAATAAAATGGCTCAACAACGTAGAGGCGGAAAGAAACGCCGGAAAGTTGACTTCTTTGCAGCAAACCACATTGAACATGTGGACTATAAAGATGTTGATCTTTTAAAACGTTTTATCTCTGAAAGAGGTAGAATTTTACCGCGCCGTGTTACTGGAACATACGCGAAAAACCAACGTAAATTAACTAAAGCAATTAAACGTGCTCGTATTATGGGATTATTACCTTTCGTAACTGACGAACAATAAAAAAAATAAAGGAGTTGAGGCAAATGTCTCAACTCTTTTTGTTTTATTTATTAAGTACTTCATGCATTTTGGATAGACTATTTTTTAGTGCCAATCAACTCTGAAAGAAGAGGTCTTCTTAAAATAGTATGGAATAGATGAATTTGCTTGTAAGAGCCCTAGTGCCATCGTAAGCCTCAAACACAGCTTAATCGCTAAAGCGTTAAAGCTGTGTTATTCGTATTGCTGGTAACTTCAGTAATCCTTAAAATTACTTTAGGTATTTATGTCAAAGTTTGTTATGCTTATAAGTTCCTAAGGGGCAAATTTGTTCATGGTACAATAAATTTCTGTTCAATCATTCCTCTAGCTATTGAGTAAACTGAAAAAATGGGTAACTCAAAAGAATTAAATCAAGAAAGTTTCACGTGAAACATTGCTGATTTTGTTTCATGTGAAACAAGTTGTCTACTTAGAGAACAAGTGGTAAAATAGAGAGTGAACTTGAATTAGGAAAGAGATGGAAAAAGGAGTTTATTATGAATAAAAAACTGTCTCAAGAAAAGCTTCCAGAATTCTTAAATGATAAAAAAATACAGACTATTATTGCAATTATAATCGCATTGCAGTTAAGTACGATTATTCTGGGATTCTTCGCCAACATTGGAATTGGTTTAGCATTATTGGTTATATTTATAGTTGTACTAGTTTTATTGTATAATTTGCTAAAAAAATTAACTGCTGAAAATAAAAAATATATTTCTGATTTAGCTTTTAGAATTAAACGGGGAGAACAAGAAGCGCTTATTAAAATGCCAATTGGAATTCTTTTGTTTAATGATAATTTACAACTGCAGTGGATTAATCCATATCTTCAATCTCATTTGGGTTATCAAGAAGTTTTAGGCAAACAATTAGAAGACGTTGATAGTGAATTAGCCACACTTATTGAAGAAAGTCGTGATTCTGGCTTGAAAACAGCTAAATGGGGCGATAAGTTTTTTCAAATTATTGTTCAAAAAGACATAAAAGTGGTATATCTTATGGATATTACTGAATACGCTATCATTCAATCGAAATATGAAGATGAAAAAATTGTTATTGGTAATATCTTTGTTGATAATCACGATGAAATTACTCAAGGGATGACGGATCGAAATATATCTAACTTAGATAATTTTATTACAACTCAATTATCTAATTGGGCGAAATTGCACCATGTATATTTGAAACGAATTACTGAAGATCGTTTTATTGTTATGATGCACTACAACTCTTTGACAAAGATGGAAGAAGAGAAATTCAGCATTATTGATCAAATAAGAGAAAGAACATCAAAACAAAATTTCCCATTAACATTAAGTATAGGTATTGCTTATGGATCTGATGATTTAAGTGAGCTGTCTAAATTAGCTCAAAGTAATTTGGATCTAGCTTTAGGCAGAGGTGGAGACCAAGTTGTTGTTAAAGGTTATGAAACTGAACCCCGTTATTATGGTGGAAAAACAAATCCAATGGAAAAAAGAACGCGTGTTCGTTCTCGGATGATCAGTCAAGCACTCCAAGAACTGATGAAACATTCTGATCAAATTTTTATTATGGGACATAAATATCCTGATTTAGATGCAATAGGTTCATCGTTAGGCATTAGAAGAATCGCTGAAATGAATAATAAAGAAGCTTGGGTCGTTGTAAATCCAGAAGAATTTAGTAAAGATATATCTAAGTTAATGAAAGAAGTGGAAGAAGACAGTCAAATTAGTCGCTATATCATTACACCGTCAGTTGCGGAACAAATGATTACCGCCAATAGTTTAGTCGTTTTAGTCGATTTCCATCGTCCTTCTATGGGGATAGCACCGGAACTGATTTCACGAACGAATAAAGTAGTTGTGATTGATCATCACCGCCGTGGAGAAGCTTTTCCAAAGGATCCTGCTTTAGTTTATATTGAACCCTATGCCTCATCTTCAGCTGAACTAATTACTGAGTTGTTTGAATACCAATCAAAAGAAGCGAATCCGATTAATAAAATTGAAGCCACGGCTTTATTAGGTGGAATTATTGTAGATACAAATAGTTTCTCCTTGAGAACCGGTTCTCGTACCTTTGATGCAGCGAGTTATTTAAGGTCTTGTGGTGCTGATGCTATCATGATTCAACGATTGTTGAAAGAAGATAAGGAAACCTACCTTCTTCGTAGTCATTTGATTGAAACAATTGAATTTATTACTGAAAATATAGCCGTTGCAATTGGTGAAGAAGACAGTATTTATGATACAGTAGTAGCAGCGCAAACGGCTGATACGATGTTATCAATGTCTAATGTTGATGCAGCTTTTGTTATAACTAAGCGTTCTGATAACCGAATTGGCATTAGTGCTCGTAGTTTGGGCGAAATCAATGTTCAAGTTATTATGGAGCAACTTGGTGGTGGTGGGCATTTATCTAATGCTGCTACGCAATTAGAAGACACAACCATAAAAGAAGCAAAAGAGCGATTACGCGATGCTATTGTAATGAAAAAAGAGGAGGAATAAAATTATGAAAGTCATATTTTTAGCAGATGTAAAAGGTAAAGGAAAAAAAGGCGATGTAAAAAACGTTGCTGATGGATACGCACATAACTTTTTATTGAAAAATAATTTAGCTAAAGAAGCTACGTCAGCAAGTATTAGTGAATTAAATGGAAAAATAAAAGCTGACGAAAAGAAAGAAGAAGAAATCCTACAAGAAGCTAAAAAAGTCAAAGAATTTCTCGAAAAAGAAGAGAATGCAATTGTAATTAAAACTAAAGCTGCTGAGGATGGGCGTTTATTTGGATCTGTTACGACTAAACAGATAGCTGCCACAGCTGAAAAACAATTAAATGTAAAACTTGATAAACGTAAAATTGATCTAGCTTTTCCGATTCGCACTGTAACATCAATGAAGATGGATGTAAAAATTCATCCTGAAGTGGTGGCAACTATAACAGTGAATGTTTTACCAGAAAATTAACATAGTAAGAAAAGTAAAAGCGTTTGGCTCATTAGCAGTATAAGAGCCAAACGCTTTTTAATTTGGAATAGATAGAAGAAAGGAACGAATGTTCTTTTTAGCAGATTGTATTACTTATCTTTTTAAGGTAAAATAATAGAATTGAATCTTACTAGTTAAGGAAAAATAATCAGAGTATTGATAGTGAAAGGAAGAGAATTTATTGGCACAAGAAGCTTTTCAAGACCGTTTACCGCCACAAAGTATTGAAGCTGAACAAGCTGTGTTAGGTTCCATATTTTTAGATCCTGAAACTGTTGTCGGTGCTTTAGAATTTATTGAGTCAAAAGATTTTTATCGTCGTGGTCATCAGGTGATTTTTCAATCAATGTTAGAACTGAATAATCATAATGAAGCAATTGATATCGTTACAGTAACCAATGCATTAGAATCTAAAAATCAGTTAGAAGATGTGGGCGGAATGGCTTACTTAGCTGAGCTAGCTGTTTCTGTTCCCACTGCTGCTAATATGGAGTATTACGCAAAAATAGTAGAGCAAAAAGCTATTTTAAGAAACTTAATCCATACAGCTACGGATATCGTTACTAAAGGATATGAAGAAGGAGACGAGCTTGCAACGATTTTAGACGAGGCTGAGCGTAGTATTCTAGAAGTATCTGAAAGACGCAACAGGAGCGGTTTTTTAGCTATTTCAGATGTGTTAAACAGTTCTATTGCACAAATCGATCAACTTTATCAAAATAATGAAGAAATTACTGGTTTGCCAACTGGTTATCAAGCATTAGATAAAATGACTGCTGGTCTTCAAAAAGAAGAATTAATCATTCTAGCTGCTCGTCCGGCTGTAGGGAAAACCGCATTTGCTTTGAATATTGCTCAAAATATTGGAACAAAAACCGATGAGACAGTTGCTATTTTTAGTTTAGAAATGGGAGCTGAATCACTAGTCAATCGGATGCTTTGTGCAGAAGGAAGTATCGATGCTGGACATTTAAGAACGGGAACATTATCAGAAGAAGAATGGCAAAGCTTGATTGTAGCAATGGGTAGTTTATCAAAGGCCAATATTTATATTGATGATACTCCAGGGATCAGGATAGCTGAAATTCGTGCTAAATGTCGCCGATTAAAACAAGAGAAAGGTAATCTGGGTTTAGTATTAATTGATTACCTACAGTTGATTGAAGGTACTGGGCGTGAAAGTAGACAACAAGAAGTCTCTGAGATTTCTCGTCAGTTAAAAAAGCTTGCTAAAGAACTAAAAGTTCCAGTAATAGCATTATCTCAATTATCGCGTGGTGTGGAGCAGAGACAAGACAAACGTCCTGTGTTAAGTGACATTCGTGAATCTGGTTCGATTGAACAAGATGCTGATATAGTAGCCTTTTTGTATCGTGATGATTATTATGATCGTGAAGGTGGAGAAGATGACGAAGACCATGAATCTGCAGGCGAAGATAATGTAATAGAAGTTATTATCGAAAAAAATAGAAGTGGTGCAAGGGGTACTGTAAAACTTTTATTTATAAAAGAATACAATAAATTTTCTTCGTTAAGTTATTACCCAGATGAAATGGCTCAACGTTAAAAAAAGGACTAATGCGATAATTGTTCGCATTTTGTCTTTTTTTTTTGGTTAAATAAAAATAATGTTCGTTTTTTTCTAATATTTTAGTTAAAAAAGTAATGAATATTCGTTTATTTGTTGAAACAAGCAACAATTACTGATAGAATTAATAAGTATTTGGGTAAAAAAAAAATTAATGAGGTGTTCATATGTCTTCAGTAGTAGTAGTTGGTACACAATGGGGCGATGAAGGAAAAGGTAAGATCACAGATTTTTTAAGTGAGAATGCAGAAGTCATTGCACGTTATCAAGGTGGCGATAATGCCGGACATACGATTCAATTTGATGGTGAAACGTATAAATTACATTTAATCCCATCAGGTATTTTCTATAAAGATAAAATCAGTATCATTGGAAATGGTGTTGTTGTGAATCCTAAGGCTCTTGTTAAAGAGTTGGCTTATTTACACGAAAAAGGAATAACAACCGATAATTTGCGTATTTCTGATCGTGCTCATGTTATTTTGCCATACCATATTCAATTAGATCAATTACAAGAAGACTCTAAAGGCGATCAAAAGATTGGAACAACAATCAAAGGAATCGGACCAGCCTATATGGATAAAGCGGCTCGTGTCGGTATCCGAATTGCTGATTTATTAGATAAAGAAATCTTTGAAGAACGCTTGCGTATTAATTTAGAAGAAAAAAATCGTAGTTTTGTAAAAATGTATGATTCTAGTGCCATTGAATTTGATGATGTCTTTGAAGAGTATTATCAATATGGACAAGAACTTAAACAATACGTTTGTGATACTTCAGTAGTCTTAAATGATGCTTTAGATGATGGCAAACGTGTATTATTTGAAGGGGCTCAAGGAGTTATGTTGGATATCGATCAAGGGACATATCCATTCGTTACTTCTTCTAATCCAGTAGCTGGCGGAGTAACAATCGGTAGTGGTGTTGGTCCTTCAAAAATCGACAAAGTAGTGGGCGTATGTAAAGCCTATACTTCACGTGTGGGTGATGGTCCATTCCCAACTGAATTATTTGATGAAGTAGGACAACGTATTCGCGATATTGGTCGTGAATATGGTACAACTACTGGACGTCCGCGACGTATCGGCTGGTTTGATACTGTAGTGATGCGTCATTCAAAACGAGTATCTGGAATCACTAACCTTTCTTTAAACTCAATTGACGTTTTAAGTGGGTTAGAAACGGTTAAAATCTGTACTTCTTATGAACGTAATGGAGAAGAAATTCTTCATTATCCAGCAAGTTTAAAAGAATTGGCTGAATGTACACCAATTTATGAAGAAATGCCAGGCTGGAGTGAAGATATTACAGGATGCCGTACGTTGGCAGACCTTCCTGAAAATGCAAGAAATTATGTCCACCGCATCTCTGAATTAGTTGGTGTTCGTATTTCAACATTCTCAGTAGGACCTGACCGTGAACAAACAAACATTTTAGAAAGTGTTTGGGCACAAATTTAATAAGTAAGTGACTAGCTAAGCAAAAGTTTTCTTTTGCTTAGCTAATTTTTTTACTCGATAAGGATACAAAAAGGTCTAATTTTATTTATTTTTTTACATAAAGGTATAAAAATGTGTTAAACTGTATTTTGTAAGAAATAAAGGGTTGTTAGCTCAGTTGGTAGAGCAGCTGACTCTTAATCAGCGGGTCGAGGGTTCAAACCCCCCACAGCCCATTGGGTGCCAAACCCACGAGACGGATAAATGTTGGTGCGAAAGCATTTCGAAAACGTTTATTGCGTCTCTTTTTTTGTGCTAAAAATATTTTTGAAATCAATTCATCAAAAAATAAATAGTATTATTATGGTCAGCTCATTAGTGAATGGCTTAAGTGTAAGTAATGGAAACGATTGTCATTATTTTCAGAGAATAAAAAAAAGAGGTTATTTACTAAGTACATCGTTATTCAACTGTTTGTTAAAAAAAGGAAAGAGCATTATACTGAATAAGAAGGATAAAATAGTTCGTTATTATTATAAGGAGTGACGTAATTGATTGAGTTTATAAGTTCATTAAGTCCGTTAGTACAAACGCTAATTGCTACTTTATTTACTTGGGGAATGACAGCTTTAGGAGCTTCTTTAGTTTTCACCACTAAGAGTGTCAACCAAAAACTAATGGATGGTATGCTAGGTTTTGCTGGGGGAGTAATGATTGCTGCAAGTTTTTGGTCGCTTTTATCACCAGCACTTTCAATGGCTGAAAGCGGTCCGTTACCAGCCTGGATGCCTGCTGCTATAGGTTTCATGTTAGGTGGGATATTTTTATGGAGTGCAGATAACGTTTTGCCCCATTTAAATCCTAATATGCCTCCAGCAGAAGCTGAAGGTGTGAACCCTCAAAAAAGAAAACGGAGTACGTTATTAGTTGTAGCAATTACGATGCATAATATACCTGAAGGTTTAGCAGTGGGAGTTGCTTTTGGATCCGTTGCAACGGGTAACCCAGAAGCTTCTATTGCAGGAGCGATTGCTTTAGCAATTGGTATGGGAATTCAAAATTTTCCAGAAGGAACTGCCGTTTCTATGCCTCTGAGACGTGATGGTATGTCTAGAGCGAAAAGTTTTTATTATGGACAACTATCAGGAGCTGTTGAACCAATTGCAGCCATAGTTGGGGTATTGGCTGTTACGGTAATGGAACCTTTGCTTCCATATGCTTTAAGTTTTGCTGCGGGAGCTATGATTTTTGTAGTTGCCGAAGAAGTTATACCTGGCTCGCAAGAAAATGGAAATAAAGATTTAGCGTCTATGTGGTTGATGATTGGTTTTACGATCATGATGATCTTAGATGTAGCTCTTGGCTAGAAGAAGCAACTAGATACGCAAAAAGGGACTCAACAAATTACTGTTGGGTCCCTTTGTTTTAGTTAATTAGTGTCTATCGCTGCGTTCTGAATTTAGTAAAGGGAAAAATTTCAAGGAATATAGTGCATATAAACCAACGATAATATAAATAATTTTTGATAATAACGAGGTTTGTCCACCAAAAAGTGTAGCAACGAGATTAAATTCAAAGAGTCCTATCAATAGCCAGTTTAAGCCGCCAACAATTAGTAATGCTAAAGCAATACTATCCAGTGTTTTCATCTAGATAACCTCCTTTATTTGATAAGCTAGCTATGCTTGTTTCAGAATCAGTTGTCAATTAAACAATCTTATAAAATCGCTACATCCTTTTTATTATTCTTTCTGAACAAAAGATGGTAAAATCATTTAAATTACATTGAATAAGAAAATTGAAACAAGCAATAAGTTAATGCTGTATAAAATGAAAAAAATAGAATCAGATAGCTTTAGAGAGGAAGAAAGATATGCTAAAAAATGGGGTAATGATGCAGTATTTTGAATGGTATACAGAAGATGATGGAAAGCATTGGAAACGGTTAAAAGAAGATGCGAAACATCTAAGTGAAATCGGTGTAACAAGTGTCTGGATTCCACCCTGTTTTAAAGGTACAGGGAAAAACGATAATGGATACGGTATCTATGATTTGTATGACCTGGGAGAGTTTTATCAAAAAGGGACTGTGCGTACTAAGTATGGGACAAAAGAGGAATTAATTGCCGCTATTGATGAACTACACAAATATGATATTCAAGTTTATGCAGATGTTGTTTTGAATCATAAAGCAGGTGCAGATGGTACTGAACGGTTTAAAGCTATTGAAGTAGATCCAGATAATCGTAATCAAACGATTAGCGAAGCTTATGAAATTGAAGGATGGACAGAGTTTACTTTTCCTGGCAGAAAAGGAAAGTATTCCGATTTCCAATGGCATTGGTATCATTTTTCTGGAACAGATTACAATCAAGAAAATGAAAAAAAAGCTATTTATCGCATTGAAGGTCAAAATAAAGGCTGGGCAGATGATGGAACAGTCGATAATGAATATGGCAATTACGACTACTTAATGTATGCTGATATCGATTATAGTCATCCTGAGGTCATTGAAGAAACAAAAAAATGGGCCAATTGGTTTATTAAAGAAACAGGAGTAGATGGATTTAGATTAGATGCCGTTAAACATATAAACGAAAACTTTATTTACGAGTTGCGTGAAAGTATTGAAGCTAATTTTGGAAAAGAGTTCTTTATTGTTGGTGAATATTGGGATCAAAACTATACGAACTTGAATAGTTATTTAGACAGTCAAGACTACAAATTGGATTTATTTGATGTTGGTCTACATCATCAATTGGAACAAGCTTCAAAAAAAGGTCAAGAATTTGATCTAACCCATCTATTTGACCAAACATTATTGAAAAACAATCCAATGCAAGCTGTAACGTTTGTTGACAATCACGATTCACAGCCAAATCAATCGCTCGAGTCATTTGTTGAACCTTGGTTTAAACCAATAGCTTACGGAATCATCTTGTTAAGAAAAGATGGTTATCCTGTTCTGTTTTATGGTGATTATTACGGCATCCAAGGAGATCATCCAATCGAGCCTCAACGTGAAGTAATCGATAAATTGATGTACCTTAAAAAGAATTTTGCTTATGGAGATCAAACCGATTATCTTGATCATGGAAATTGCATTGGTTGGACTCGTTCAGGAAATGAAGAATATCCAAAAGGATGTGCCATAGTCATTTCAAATAGTGAAGCAGGATATAAAGATATGTTTGTAGGAAAAGAAAAAAATGGCTTTGTTTATGAAGATTATTTAGGTAATTGTACCGAAACTGTCACGATTGATGAAGAAGGAAATGGGCATTTTATCGTAGAACCGGGTTCTTTATCAGTATGGGTCAGCAGAGAAGATTAACAGATAAAGTCACTAGTATGAAGTGATGCGAAGTTTATTTTTTGAAACAAAATTTAAGAAAATCATTTGAATAAAAAAATAGGATTCGGACATTTTGTCCAAATCCTATTTTTTTTATAATTGTCCTCTTCTATCTTCAACTGTTAAATCAGGGGTATCAGATAAATCTTCAACTACAGTAGATGAAGGAACTTCTACTACTCCAGGGAACTCTGAATTAGCGACGGGTTCAGAATGTAAGTTTAAATCCGTTTCAATATCTTCAATAGTAGCAGCTAATTCTGGATCAGTGTAGCTAATTTCTTCTTCAACTTCTTTGTAACTTTGTTTTACTTCTTCAGCAAAACTATTCACCTGATCCATTGCTTGATCTTTTAAATCGTTTGCTTGTGCTTTGATATCTTGACGCAATTCTTTTCCAGATTTAGGAGCAAGTAATAAAGCAGTAACTGCAGCAGCAGCACCTACAAATAAAGTTCTAGTAAAACTATTAGCCATAATAAAATTCCTCTTTTCTAAGTTAGTTTAGTTAAATGAAAAACGTTTTTTTGTTCTTTTTTTTCTATGTTGATACATTTTTAGAGCAGTTTTTCCTACTTTTGATATTTGAGGAGGAGTCACCGTTGTTTTTTTGTTTGATCTTTTGAAAAAATTTGAAACAACGTTAGTGCTAGTTTGTTTTAAGTCGTTGACAGAGTCTCCAAATGTAGTAGTTGTTTGAGTAAAGTCAGAAATGTAAGTTTGTTTTACCGCTATATCCTTATTTATACCATCTACTTGAGCAGTTATATTATCTATCTTACTCGTTATAGCGTTTGCTTCTTTTGTAAAGTGAGTTATATGATCTTGAACGGTAGTTTGTGTTGAATTGATTTCTTTCACTACGGTTCCTATTTTCTTGCCAATGAGTATTCCGACGATAACTAAAGCAACCAAGGCTAAAACGACAATACCAAGTGCTACTATAAATTCGATTGACATTTAGCTTTTACACTCCTTTCATTAGAATAAATTTTGAAGAAAAATAATTGGTTATAAAATCAGATGAGTCTCACTTATTTTGTCTATAAGTAATTCATACACCTTTATTTTCTATAGAATACCATTAATAAAAGGAATATCCAAACAAAATGAAATCGCATTAATGCCAAAAATACACTAATAAATAAAAAAAGAAATCAACATAATCAACTAAACTTCTAGTTTTTTATAAAAGATGGTCAAAAGGAATAGAATCCGGTACAATTAGAGATAAAATAAAGAGTAGGTGACTCTTAATGTACAAGAATAAGAGTTTAACATTGGAGGATTATTGGAATGAATTTATCTTCAAAACCAGAAATACAAAATGAAGTGCCTGAGAAGAAAAAAGCTCTGTTGGTAGCTGTTACAGATGGTAGTATAATACCTATAGAAGAAGTGCCAGATCTGGTTTTTTCTGAAAAAATGATTGGAGAAGGTTTTGCTATGATTCCGACTTCAGATGTAGTCTACGCACCAATTGGTGGAAAGTTATTTCAAGTAGCAGATGCCTCTCATGCATTTGAAATTCGCACAGATGATGGGTTAGAAGTTTTAATTCATGTTGGGCTAGATACGGTAACTTTAAACGGAGCAGGCTTTAAAACGGATTTAAAAAAAGGCATGGTGGTAAAACAAGGAGACCCTCTAGTAAGCTTTGATAAAGATTATCTTATTAGTCGTGGTTGCCGGCTCTTTATTCCTGTCATTGTGATAAATGGAGAAAACGAAAATTATCACTACGTTTTGAAACCTAATAATGAAGTTAAAGCTCAAGCTGGAAAAACAATTGCTTTAACCATTGAAGGGTACTAAGAAAAACAACTCTAATTTCTTGATTAATAGACTATATAAAGCGCTTGATTTTGTTTTTTGCACTCTTATCTTATGTTCGGTATAATGAAAGATAGAACTGTTTGTTAAACTATCGTAATTAGACTAAAAAGTAAACTCATTAAAAAATAAGTTAAGTTAAAAAGAAAGAAACTCTAAGGAGGTTTCATTTTGAAAAAAATATTGGTAGTTGATGATGAGAAGCCAATTTCAGATATTGTGAAATTTAATTTAACAAAAGAAGGTTATGAAGTATTCACAGCATATGATGGAGAAGAAGCGTTAGAAAAAGTAGAAGAAGTTTTACCGGATCTTATCATTTTAGATTTGATGTTGCCAAAAAAAGACGGACTAGAAGTTTGTCGTGAAGTACGTAAAAATCATGATATGCCTATTATTATGGTTACAGCAAAAGATTCAGAAATTGATAAAGTTCTTGGATTAGAGCTTGGTGCTGACGATTATGTGACAAAACCTTTTTCAAATAGAGAGCTGGCAGCACGTGTGAAGGCGAATTTAAGAAGACATGATAATGCCAAAACACAAGTTGTTGAAGAAGTTGAAACGAATGATATTGAAGTAGGAGCTTTAACGGTACATCCAGATGCTTATATTGTTTCTAAAAGAGGTGCAACAATTGAATTAACGCATCGTGAATTTGAATTGCTGCATTATTTGGCAAAACATTTAGGTCAAGTGATGACTAGAGAACACTTACTGCAAACCGTTTGGGGCTATGATTACTTTGGTGATGTAAGAACGGTAGATGTAACGGTTAGAAGATTAAGAGAAAAAATTGAAGATAACCCGAGTCACCCAACATGGCTTGTAACAAGACGTGGAGTGGGCTACTATTTAAGAAATCCTGAACAGGAGTAATGTTTCATGAAGAAAAAAACTACTTTTTTTCAATCTATTGACTTTAAAATCATTTTCGTCTTTATTGTTCTGCTGTTAGTAGCATTAGAATTGATTGGAACTTATTTTGTGAGGCAATTAGAAACACAATTAGTCACTAACTTTCAAGAAGAAAAAAGATTACAAGTAGGATTTTTAGACAATACGATTCAGCCTATGCTGTTAGATGATGAAATAGCAGAAGATAGTCAAGAAATTGCAAGATTAATCGAAGATTTTTCTGGAAATGGTATTTTAGAAGTTCAAATTATTGATGCTCAACATTATGTTTTAGGGACTAGTGACAGTACGCAACAAAATAGTGTGGGCAGTAAGACTAGTGATAAAGATGTCCATCAAGCCTTATTATTGGGAAATACTGTTACAAGTCAATATAAAGACCAAGCGACCAACGACCGAATCTGGAAGTTGGTTTCTCCTATTGTGGCAAGTAATGGTTCCAATGAAATACTTGGAGTAATCGCGTTAACAACAAATATCGAGAGTGTATATGAACAAATAAGTGAAATAACGCTTATTTTTCTTAACTCTTCTTTAGTTGCAGTTGCAGTAACCGTTATTTTAGCATTGTTTATTTCCCGGGCAATAACTAAACCCATCACTGAAATGACGCAACAAACGATTCAAATGGCTGACGGAGATTATTCTGGACAAGTAAAAGTTTATAGCAAAGATGAATTGGGTATTTTGTCTACTGCAATCAATGATTTATCGACAAAAGTTGAAGAGGCTCAAGAAACAACAGAATCTGAACGAAGACGTCTAAATAGTGTATTAACTCATATGACTGATGGCGTAATTGCCACTGACCGTAGAGGGATAATTATTATCATTAATGACAAAGCAATGGAAATGTTAAATATTTCCCAGGAAATGGCCTTAGGAGTTTCCATTTTAAAAGTATTGAAAATTGATAAGGAATATACCTTACGCAAATTATTGGAAAATGAAGATGATATGCTGTTCGACTTCTCAACTGAAGAGATGTTGGTTACATTACGAGGCGAATTTACCCTAATTCAAAGAGAAACTGGCTTTATCAGTGGAATCGTATGTGTATTGCATGATGTAACGAAACAAGAGAAAATAGAAAATGAACGAAAAGAATTTGTTTCAAATGTATCGCATGAACTAAGAACACCTTTAACAAGTATGAGAAGTTATTTAGAAGCTTTATTAGATGGGGCTTGGAAAGATCCGGAAATTGCTCCTCAATTCTTAGAAGTCACACAAGAAGAAACAGATCGCATGATTCGTATGATTAAAGATCTGCTTGAGCTCTCACGTATGGATTCTAATAAAAGTGTATTGGATTTAGAATACCTTAATGTAAATGAATTATTTGACCATGTCATTAAACGCTTTGAAATGATGTTACAATCTTCTGATAAGACAATGAAAGAATTTTCTATTAAACGAGAATTTACTAAGAGTCAATTGTGGGTAGAAGTAGATGCAGATAAAATGATTCAAGTTTTAGATAATATTATGAATAACGCTATTAAATATTCTCCAGACGGGGGAACGATTACGTGTGGTCTTGTTGAAACAAACACTAGTGTCATTTTTAGTATTAGTGATGAAGGTTTGGGTATTCCAAAACGAGATCTAGCTAATGTATTTGATCGTTTCTTTAGAGTTGATAAAGCTCGGGCTCGCTCTATGGGAGGGACCGGATTAGGGTTAGCTATATCTAAGGAAGTCGTTCAAAAACATAAAGGTAAAATATGGGCGGAAAGTACGGAAGGAAAAGGAACAACGTTCTATATTTCATTGCCTTATCTTCCGTATGAGGAGGATGATTGGGAATGAGAAAAGATATAGTTTTAAATGTTTTTTTAGTATCTCTTATTGTGTTAAGTCTCTTTTTAACCTTTATTATTTGGACTAAACCTAGTCAGTTTAGTGAAGAGACAAATACCAGCCAAGGAACAACTTCTTCCATTTCCATTGAGCGAAAGCTCTCTCAAGTATTTGGTCCTACTCAAATTGCCCTTCATAGAAATGACGAAATAAATGTATTCGTACAGACAGATGTTGTGGAATCGTTAACGAAAGAGATGACTAACTGGCAAGTAGATACTTTAGATGAGCCTGTTGAACTAACAAATGAAGAATATGAAAAAAAAATAAGCCAAGTTAATGCAGTAGAATTAGTTTTTATAGAAAATATATCTTTTGGTATATTTTCAGATAGGTTTAATAATCTTGCAGGTGAATACCAAGATCGCTCATTTAACCGGATGTATTTTTTGGAAAATGATTTAAGCCAAATTTATTTTTATAACACTCATTCTAAATTATTTTACAGTGAGGCAATAGAAGGAATAAATCAAGACAAATTGGATAAACTATTCAATTCCGAAGGCATTAAATCTTATTTAGCAACACCTGCTCTGGATGAAGGAAAGCAAATATATACGTCCAAAGAAGAAATTGAATTGCCGTATTTAAGCTATTTGGTTGAGAGACAAACCAATCAATTATTTATTGAACGTTTATTTGATGATACTTCTGAAGTAAGAGAAAATAGCGATAATGGCGACAATATTGTTAGTTATAACGATTATGTTAGCGAATTACAAATTAATGAAAATACAGATATTCTAACTTATTATAGAAATCGGAGTGCTGAAAATAAGTTGTCTATTACAGACACTCTCAGATCAAGTTACAATGAATTGATTCAATATGAAAATTGGGCATCTGCTGTTCATTATTTTAATTATAATGACTCAACAAAAGAAGTCACTTATCGTCGTTATATTCAAGGGTTTCCCGTTTTCAGTGAGATATCTGATTATGGAACAACCTATATTACAGTCGTTGAAGATGGGCTATCACGGTTGCAAGTTCCTTTAGTCATTGCACAAACGCCTATTTCTGATGTCGAAGAACTAAAAACGCTTCAAAGTGGAGTAAGTGTCATAGATGCTTTGGTAGAACATGGCTATGATAGTTCGGAAATTGATGATCTGAAAATTGGCTATACTTGGACAAATAGTACAGAATCAGACCGTGTTATCAATTTGGAACCTAATTGGTATGTCAATATTAACGGCACTTGGGAAATTGCTCAACGCCTGCTTCTAGATGAAGGGGGTCAATAATATGGATTTTAAACGAATTCAAATTATTTTTATTATTACCTTTCTCTTTTTAAATGCGTTCTTAATTTTTACGTATATAGATAAAAATAAAAATTATTATTCTAGTAGTTCAAATCAAGTAATCGATTTTATTGAAGAAATGGAAAATGAAAATATTAAATTGCCAAAATTTTCAAAAATCGAAAATAAAGTTCCTTATGTTCAAGCTGAAACGAATAATTTGTTAGCAGAAAATATCAATCAATTAAAAAATCGTTCTGGAACAGCTGAAGAAGATGGGTCACTTTATAGCAGTTTACTTTCTAAGCCGCTTACTTTATCAGAAGGAACAGGTTTAACAGAAGATGATATTGAACAAATCGATGACTTTGTATTAAGTGATCAAGTTTTATTTGGTAAAGAATACCGTTACTTTAGTTACAGTTCAAGTGATCAAAAAATAAAGTATACTCAAATCGCGAATAACATCCCGATAGCAGATGGAACATCTGAAATCATATTTCATTTGAATAATAAAAAACAAATCATTTCTTATGATCAAATGTTTGCGGGTCCTGTCACTGTTCAAGGGGAAAGTCGAACCTTAATTACAGATAAAAATGCGGTGGAAATTTTATACCAAAATGACGAGATACCTGCAAATGCTACGGTCAGAAAACCAGTATTAACTTATTCTAAAACACTTTCGTTACAAAAATTAAGTATGTATGCACCTATATGGTATATTGAAATTATCAATAGCGGGAATACAGAGTATAAACGAGTAGATGCTCTCAATGGAAGTATTATTCGATCTAATATGAATGAAGCAACTACAGTTGAAGAATCTGCTGCAGAAGAAAATATGAATGCCAATTAAGACGGTCATGCAGCTCACTGAACAAATTAATTAGTCAGTTAATAGTTAGACTCAAAGGTAAAGGTGTAAGTAACGAAATGACGTTAAACCTTTTTCTTTGGGTCTTTTTTTTGCGTCATGAAAACTTGAATTTAAATAAGTTTGATGTAAAATGATAAAGGTAATAGAGGAGGATTTTTTAGATGATATCCAATGAAAATAATGGCTTAAAGGTCAGCATTCTTGCCAGTGGAAGTTCTGGAAATGTGACTTATATAGAATCCAAAGAAAAAAAATTATTAGTAGATAGTGGATTAAGTGGAAAAAGAGTAACTGAACTATTAAAAAAAATAGACCGAAATGTAGCAGACTTGGATGGTATTTTGGTAACGCATGAACACCGAGATCATGTCCATGGAGTGGGTGTGTTAGCTAGAAAATATAATTTAGATGTCTATGCAAATGAACAAACTTGGGCAGCTATGTCACCTATTATTGGTACCATTAAAACAGAACAAAAATACTTATTTGAAATGGGTAAAACGATGACTATTGGGGATATAGATATTGAAAGCTTCGGTGTTTCACATGATGCTATCGCTCCTCAATTTTATAGTTTTCATAAAGACAATAAGAAGTTTGTCATGTTGACTGATACTGGCTATGTTAGTGACCGTATGAGAGGTATTGTTTCGAATGCAGATGCTTATCTATTTGAAAGTAATCATGACCTTGAAATGCTGAGAATGGGCAATTACCCATGGCACTTAAAGCAACGTATCTTAGGAGACAAAGGGCATCTTTCAAATGAAGATGGTGCATTAGCATTATCTGAAATTATAGGAGACGCTACTAAAAGAGTGTATTTAGGTCATTTAAGTAAAGACAATAATCTGAAAGAATTGGCTCATATGACGGCTGTAAGTATTTTAAAAGAAAAAGAGACTGGTGTAGAGGATAAATTTATTGTTTTTGATACTGATCCAGTGGAACCGACTTCTTTATTCGTGGTTTAAATAAAAAATTGGCTTTTTGTGATCTTACCTTCACGAGAGGTCAATTCTTTTTTTTCGAGTGTTTAACAGTGTCCTTTAAAGCAGATTTAATGTTAAACTTATAGAAGAATTATATGAAATATCCCAAATTTTTCATATAAAATTCAAATGTAAAAAATATAATAGAACTATAAAAAAATACTAGGGGTGATTGCAATGAGTGATGAAAATCATAACGATCAAACAAATTTGCCGTTACATGATAAAGAAGATGTTAAATCAAATGACCAAAACCAAGTGAAATCCACAAATACAGAACCCCCTTCAAAAAAGAGCAAAAAGACTAATTCTTGGAAAAATGGACTGGTTGGAGGTTTGATAGGTGGTTTAGTAGTGGCCGCATTAGGCGGTGGATACTTGTTGGCTACGGACGATAATGATTTAAACACCGACGGTACAGTAAATGAACAAGGAGAAGTAACTACAACTAATGTCAGTGTAAATGTTACTTCCGATGTAACAGAAGCTGTAACTAAAGTAGAAGATGCAGTCGTTTCAGTTGTAAATATGCAAGCAAAACAAACTTCTGGTGGGCTTGGTGGTGCATTTGAAACTCAGGAAAGTATGCAAGAAAAAGACAGCTTAGAGACAGCTGGTGAAGGTAGTGGAGTTATTTATAAAAAAGATAATGACACGGCTTATGTTGTAACAAATAATCATGTTATAGATGGTTCAGATGCGATTGAAGTTATCTTAAAAGATGGTACAAAAGTTGAAGCAAAATTAATTGGGACAGATATTTGGACGGATTTAGCCGTGTTATCAATTCCGGCTGAAAAAGTAACAACGGTGGCTAATTTTGGTGATTCTGAAACCTTAAAAGTCGGTGAACCAGCAATTGCAATAGGTTCTCCTTTAGGTACAAACTTCGCTTCATCAGTGACTCAAGGAATTATATCTGCTAAAAACCGTAGTGTTGAAACGGATATTACAGGTGATGGAGTTGTCGATTGGGAAGTAACAGCTCTTCAAACCGATGCGGCAATCAACCCAGGTAATTCAGGAGGGGCATTAATTAATATAGCAGGCCAAGTTATTGGAATCAATTCAATGAAGATTTCTAGTGATACGGTTGAAGGAATGGGATTCGCTATTCCAAGTAATGATGTAGTAAGTATTATCAATCAATTAGAAGCGAATGGAGAAGTTGTTCGCCCGATATTAGGTATTAGTTTATTAGATCTAACTGAAATATCAGAACAACAACAAGACTCTGTACTGAATTTACCTGAAAAAGTTTCTTCTGGCGTTGTAGTTGCTGAAGTTCAACCAGGTTCAGCAGCTGAAATTGGCGGTCTAGAACAATACGACGTTATTGTAAAATTCAACGGTGTAGAAGTTACAGATTCCATTTCCTTACGTAAAGAAATTTATGCTTCAGAACTGGGTAAAGAGATTGAAATTGAATATTATCATGATGGTAAATTGCAAAAAACAACAGTTACAATGACTGCTGCTGAAAAAAGTTTATAAATAGAATGAAAAATTTAAAATGAAAAAAGAGTCTAAGCGAAAACCTTAGACTCTTTTTTAATTATTTAATTTTTTCCATTTACGAATTTTGGTTCTAAAATTCGTAAATGGTGCAACTGTATTTATGTGAACCCATTTCCAAATAGGCCACTTGGCTTTTGTAGTAGCCCAATTTCGTTGTTCTGATTCAAATAGTTCAGTATCAGATAGACTTTCCACCCAATGACAAAGCTCTTCAACCAACTGAGTTAACAATTCTTTTTGTTTTGCCAAAGAATAGTTCCCATATTCTTGATAAAAAGATTGATTCAATCCACCTAAATTATTCCATTTATATTTTTCAGTAGGCGTTTGAACAATTTTTCCTTGTTGTTCATCTTTTTCCCATTGAAGTAAAAGAGTCACCCAACCAATCTGATAAGATAAGTTTTCAGAAGGAGTTTGCTCTACTTCTATGATTCGTTTATTTTTAAACTCTTCAGAAATAGAATCAAATTCAGTGATATATTTTTGGTAATGTTCTTTAATGGCGTTGATTAATTCAGTTTTATTTTGATATTCTCTCATAAAAACCGCCCCTAATAGTTTAGTAATAAGAAAAGAAGATTCGATATAAAAATAATAAGATGTAGAATGTAAAAAGTCTAGTTCTTCGTAAAAACAATGGAAACGAATTCTTTTAATTTGAATAAATGATAAAAAGCCCAATTTTTAATTGGTTTTTTTATTTTTTGTGGACAAGTAAGTTTAAAAAGTTTTGAACAATGTGGATAAGTGCTGTAAAATAAACTACATAGGTATGTGGAGGCAAAAAAAGTTATCCACAAAACTAGGAAGGTGTTGTGGATGGATAAAATTTTAGCGTGTAAAGAACATATAGAAGAAGCATTAGATGACGCGGTTTACGGCGGTTTTGAAATGCCAGTACTAGACCAATTATTGCCTGTTGATAACTTGAAACAAAAATGTGGTTATTGCGAGGAAGATGCAATATATGTAGTGTCGAACAAGCATTCTACCACTAGATAATGATATGAAGTTGTGGACATGTGGATAACTTTTGTGGATAACCTGTGATTATAGGAGGATAACTTTTTTGAACATTAAAATAATAACTGTGGGTAAACTAAAAGAGAAATATTTGAAAATGGGTATTGCAGAATATGCTAAGAGATTATCAGCGTATTGTAAAATGGAATTAATTGAAGTTCCGGATGAAAAAGCACCTGAGAAATTAAGTGAAGCTGAGATGATTCAAGTCAAAGAAAAAGAAGGCGAACGCATTTTAGCAAAAATCCCAGATCAAGCTCATGTTTTTGCATTGGCAATTGAAGGCAAACAACGAACTTCAGAAGCATTTGCTAAAGAAATTGAGCAATTAGGTGTTCAAGGAAAAAGTACGCTCGTTTTTGTCATTGGTGGATCATTAGGTTTAAGTGATGCTGTAATGAAAAGAAGCAATACACCTATTTCTTTTGGGAAAATGACGCTTCCTCATCAATTGATGCGATTAGTTTTAATCGAGCAAATTTATCGTGGCTTTAAAATTGTCCGGAATGAACCCTATCATAAGTAATAATAAAAATTCAGTTAGTTAAAGTAGGAGGAAAAAATAATATGAGGATGAAATTTGACCCGAGTAATCCTATTATCCAGCTTTGTATGAAAGGGATGGCCTTAGAAGAAAGTGGGGATTTGGATGATGCCATCGAAGTTTTTCTTGAAGCATGGAACCAAACTAGTGACGACTATGAAAGATTTATTGCAGCTTATCATTTAGGATTAAGACAGAATAATATCGACGATAAGTTAAAATGGATGAAAAAATCATTGGCCTTTGCTCTAAAAATTAATGATGATGATGTTAAGAGTGCTTATCCAACTTTATATTTAACTATCGCTAAATGTTATGAAGCAACGAATGATACTAGAAATGCTAGAAAAAATATGGACTTATCATATTTACATCAAGGTAGACCAACTGACACTGGCCCCTTTTATCATGGGTCAAAGGTAGATTTGCAAGTTGGTGAATTGCTGACATCGGGCAAGAAATCAAATTACGAAAAAGATCTTAAAATGAACCACATTTATTTTACCGCAAATATCAATGGTGCGGGACTTGCTGCAGCATTATCAAAAGGCGAATTGAATGAACGTGTTTATATCATAGAACCTACGGGTGAATTTGAAAGCGACCCTAATGTAACTGACAAGAAATTCCCTGGTAACCTAACACGTTCATATCGTTCACGAGAACCGCTAAAAATTTTGGGAGAAGTAACGAACTGGGAAAAACTGACTCATTTAGAACGACAAGAATGGGATGACAGACTAGCTAAGAATAAAGGGGAAATTATTAACTAAAACTAACTATCATAGCAGTGAAATGGATGGGGTAGTTTAGTAATTACGGTTTTCTATCAATTTTATACACTTTAATGAAAACTAATAAAGATGGAGAAGAGCCATGGTTAAATGATGGTTTATCTTCGTCTTTTTCTGCTGGTACAGATATAAATCACTTAGGAATTTAATACAATAATGCATACATAGGATATAAGTATTGGAAATAATTAAAGTAAATGATGCCTATGAGCGAAGTTTTGCAAATATCCTAGAAACAGAATTGAGTTTAGTGATAAACTAACATTCAGTTGTAACTATTAGTTATGACCTTATTGATTTACTATTTTAGGGGGAAAAAGAAAATGGGATTTATGGTTAATAAATTAGTAGTAATTGGATCGTTAGGGTTAGTGCTAGGTGCTTGTTCTGCAACAACTGACACAGAAGAAAGCTCAGAGAATATAACAACAAAGGCCGTAGTAGAGACTATAGAAGTAGTTGAAGAAACTGAAGAAAAAAGTATTGTAGCCGATAAAATGACAACAACCTTCTATCCAGAAGTAACGAGATTAAGGCATCTTACTGAAGAAGACCTGGAGTGGTACGATATCATTATAACAAGATTAAATGCTATAGATGATTTCTCAGGTGATCGGGAGACTGTATACGAGATAGCTGAAGAATACGGAGAAGATCCTGAAGAGTTATATTTTGATTGGTTAGAGATTTGGGATGCAATAATGCACGGTGACAATGGTAATTATGCTATTTTGTCAGAGTCTAATGATAAACTGATGACTGAAATTCTTGAGAAAAACATCGTGGGGGAAAAGATTGAACAGTATAGTAGTGGATATAATTTTGACGAGAAAAAATTAACGACCTCTGTATATCATGAGCTACATGTAGATGGAGAACCTTACAAAGTTGCTTACATAATTGAACACAGAGATGATTATAAAATTGCTGAAATAATCGAGTTTAGTATTGATGGAGAAAAGATAGATTTATAGATAGAGTATATTTAGTTATGGTCCTTGTAGCTGTTTTGATGCATCAAGAAGAACTGTATTATAAGTAGATGAATAAGATGAAATATGGGCAAAATGGTGCTTGCGTAGTATGATGGAGATAAGAATAAATAGTATGAGGAGTGTTAGGATGACGGAATATAAATTACCAAAAGTGTGACAGTGGGAAGAAGAGAATTCAAAAAATGGTGGCAATCGTTCAACAGCTGAGAGTCGTTTTGAGCAAAAATTACCAGTTGGAGAGTCTCCGTTTCAACTTTATTCATTGGGAACACCGAATGGCATTAAAGTCACGATCATGTTTGAAGAGCTAAAAGAATTGGGTGTAGAGGGTGCAGATTATGACTTATACACTATTAATATTGGAGAAGGCGACCAATTTGGCTCGGATTTCGTTGAAATTAATCCTAGCTCTAAAATTCCAGCCCTTGTTGACCAAAGTCAAAGTCCTCGTTTGGATATTTTTGAATCAGGTTCCATTCTTCTTTATTTAGCGGAGAAATTTAACCAACTGATTCCGAAAGATATTCACGGCCGGACTGAAACCCTTAATTGGTTATTCTGGCAAATGGGAGCAGGTCCTTATGTTGGTGGAGGATTTGGTCACTTTTTCGCTTATGCTCCAGAGCCTATGAAATATCCGATTGATCGCTTCACGATGGAAACGAAACGTCAGTTAGATTTACTCGATAAAACTTTAGCACAACGACCTTATATAGCTGGAGATACCTATACCATCGCAGATATTGCCATCTGGTCTTGGTACGGCCGCTTAGCTTTAGGAAAATTATATGAAGGATCATATGAATTTTTGAATCTAGATGAATACACTCATCTATTAGAGTGGTCTCATCGTATTGCAAAACGACTAGGCGTTCAAAAAGGTCTGGCAGCGGAGTCTCAACCGCTCGAAAAGTAGTTCAAGAAAAAAAGTATTATGTAGTCTCTTTATGTAGAACTGAAAACTCATTTAAACATACTGAAGAGAACCGTATCATAAGTAGGTGAGGTTTTTAGACAGTAATGAATTAACAGGAAACTTGTAAGTGGCGGTAAGGTGATAAAAGAAGAGATTAAAAAAATATAAGCATGTTGGCAACAACCAACATGCTTATATTTAAAATAGGCAAAAATTATTTTGCACGTTTTACTTCAATTCGATAGCCATCAGGGTCCGTAACAAAGAAATAGGTAGGTGTGCCGCCTGAGAGTCCTTTTAACTCCCCTGTTTCGTAAGCAGAACCTTTACAAATTTCATGCATTTTTTCTAAGTCACTGACAGTTACACCTAAATGACTGAAACCATCTCCTACATTATATGGCTCGGCATCGTAATTGTAAGTAAGTTCAATTTGTACAGAAGAGCCAGGAGAATTCAGATAAACCAAATCAAATTTATTTTCAGGGAATTTTCTGTGGCTAGCAACTTCAAAATCGAACAGATTAGTATAAAAATCTAAAGTAGCCTCAAGATTTCTGACGCGTAAGCAAATTTCAACGAGTGTTTGGTGCATAATAATATCATCCTCCAATAGTTTCTTATGTTTATTCTAGCATGAATAGGTCATATAGGCACCCTTGATAACTTCTGTATTGTCTTCTATTGAGAACACCATCTTATAAATAGGCGGGGCTGGCGGGTATTTTGATAGTCATTAGCACCATTCTTTTAGTATGTTAAATCTTCTTTTGTTGGAAAGTATTAGAATTGATTTATACTAAAAATCTGAGGTGAAGAAATCGTGGAAAATAAAAAAATCATTCTACAATTTACGATGCTGACATTTGGTATAGCCTATTTTGTGTCAGGTATTTTGATTTTTTTGGAACAATTTGGGTATACAATTTACAATTGGGTTAATTCATTACAGCAATTTGCTATGAATATTCCTTTTGCGATCTATATTTTGTCGCCTGCTATTGCTTCATATGTCATTTTAAAGAAAAATAAAAAAATAATGAATTTTAAGGAGTGGTTAAAAACTGTTTTTTATGTCAAAAATAATTTGTTCCTCTACATATATGTCATTGCAGGGCTCATCCTGTATTTTGGGATTCATCTTGCACTTTCCGATTATAGTAAAATAGTCCTTCCATTTTATGCATTTTTTCTTTACTTACCCGGTAATCTTATTATCGGTGGTTTAGAGGAAGCTGGTTGGATGTATATATTACAACCTGGGCTCAATAAAAAATATGGTTATATTTTGTCTTCGTTATTGGTCGGAATAATTTGGCTAATATGGCACATCCCACTCTTCTTCATTCCAGGGACGAACCATAGTGAGGGACTGATTAACTTTTGGATGTTTGCCGTTCAGATTCTAGCCTTTCGTTTTTTTTATGGAGCAATCTCTAAAATATCAGGAAAAGGTCATGTTTTTATGTGTGTCTTATTTCATACTATGTTCAATGCAGCATCTCCTATCTTTGGGACAATGACTATGACCTGGATAGGAACAATGGTTGCAAATGCTGCGATTGTCATTATTTCAATTGTAACGGTTATAATATTCGAAAAAAAGAACAACAAATAGACTTTTCTATAGTATAGTTAACGAAATAAGAATGGAAAAGAGTATCATGGTCTTCTTTATTTTCGATGTATGATACAGATTCTATTTTTACCTATTTAAAAAAAAAATAAACAGGTGGTTTATCATGAAAATTATCGTTTTTGGGGCAACAGGCGGCGTTGGTCAATTTGTTGTGAAACAAGGATTAGAAGCCGGTTTTGAAGTAACGGCATTTGTACGAACACCAGCGAAGTTAGCTATTTCACACGAGAACTTAACGGTTATACAAGGAGATGCTTTCAATCAAGCAGAAGTAACGGCTACAATTGCAGGACAGGATGCTGTGGTATCCTGTTTAGGATCAAGCCGTGGAATGAAAAAATCAACTGAACTTCAAGAGATGACGAAAAATATTGTGGTAGGTATGCAAGAACAAAAGGTTGAGCGGATCGTGTATACTGCATCTGCAGGTGTTCATAATGAACTAACAGGTATCAGTGGGAAATTGGTGATGATGTTGCTTAAGAATACATTAATTGATCACCGTGTAGCAGTCGAGTATATTAAAAGCTATAAGTTAAACTACACGATTGTTCGCCCTATGAGTTTAACAAATCATGATTTCACAGGGAAATACAGAGAGTCTGCAACAAACGTCCCTAGCAAATCAAGTTCCATACCACGCGCAGATGTAGCCCACTTTATATTAAAGGCTTTAGCAGATTCAAATTACGTAAATACGTCAATCGCAGTTGCGACATAAATTAACCAAAAATTGATGTCTTATAAATAAGCAGAAATTTGGGCATATTGATAAATGAGTAGTATGATAAAGGTATGAATAAATAGTATGAGGAGTGGTAAAATGACAGCATATGAATTACCAAAAGTGTGGCAGTGGGAAGAAGAAAATTCAAAAACAGGTGGCAATCGCCCAACCGCTGGAAGTCGTTTCGAACAAAAATTACCAGTCGGAAAGGCTCCGTTCCAGCTTTATTCATTAGGAACACCTAATGGTATTAAAGTCACAATTATGTTTGAGGAACTAAAGGAACTTGGCATAGTGGACGCAGATTATGATTTATACACTATTAATATTGGAGAAGGGGACCAATTTGGTTCAGATTTCGTTGAGATCAATCCGAACTCTAAAATTCCAGCTCTAGTTGACCAAAGTCAAAGTCCTCGTTTAGAAGTGTTTGAATCCGGTTCTATTCTTCTTTACTTGGCAGAAAAATTCCAGCAACTGATTCCGACAGATATCCATGGACGGACTGAAACGCTTAATTGGTTATTCTGGCAAATGGGTGCAGGCCCTTATGTTGGTGGAGGATTTGGCCACTTTTTCGCTTACGCTCCAGAACCGATGAAATATCCGATTGATCGCTTCACGATGGAAACAAAACGTCAATTAGACTTACTCGACAAAACCTTAGCAAATCGTCCTTATATAGCAGGCGATACTTATACCATCGCAGATATTGCCATCTGGTCTTGGTATGGTCGTTTAGCTTTAGGAAAATTATATGAAGGTTCTTATGAATTTCTAAATCTGGATGAATACACTCATCTCTTGGAATGGTCTAACCGCATTGCAGAACGACCAAGTGTTCAAAAAGGTCTAGCAGCGGAGTCTCAACCAATTAAAGAATAGGTTATAAAATAATAAAACATGTCACTAAATAAAAATGTTTATGATAGTAGGGTTTGTATTGAGAAAAAAAGCACTAAAGATTCAGTTAACGAGTTGGATTTTCCTCTTAACTGCAACTGCAGGATTTATGAACGTTGTAACAATTATTTTATTTTCAGCTACTAGCTCCCATCATACGGGGAGTTTATCAAATAGTATGATTCATTTAGTAAAAGGGGATTTTGAGAATTTTATTCGTTTGGCAATCGTTATACTAGCCTTTTTCTTAGGAACGATGTTGAGTGGATTCTTATTTCCAGAACAGGTCTTTAAATTGAAACGTCGGTATGGTTATATTCAACTCTTATCCGGTTTAGCGATTTTAGCGGGAAGCATGATGTTTAATAATTCTTTGTGGTATTTGCTAGAGACAACCTTTATTTTAGGTCTGCAAAATGGGATGTTTGTCTATTATAAAGGGATGATTGTTCGTACGACACATATGTCCGGAAATCTAACGGATGCTGGTTTGGCTTTAGGTAGAAGTTTAGCAGGGCGAAAATCCGAATTTAGGAAAGCCCGTTTCCAACTACTGAATCTCAGCTTCTTTCTATTAGGTAGCATAGTTGGTGCCGGCTTATTGCTATATACTAGTGTTGATATTTGGCTTGTAGCAAGTAGCTTATACCTCTTTCTTGGTCTCTTATATTTCTCATTGTATCATCACGTCAATTACATAAAATCGACCCATGATGAATTTGAAATAAAAGGAAAATATTTATTTGATTATTTAAAATAAACCTAAACAAAGAACCCCTCGCATTAAACTGTGAGGGGTTCTTTGTTTAGATTATAGAGTCACAACTGCTTAATAGTGTAGTGCTTTTAAATCTTCTATAGTAACATCTTTTTCAACATAACCGTCAACCATGAAGCCACTTAAATTTGAAAACTCTTTATAAAAGACATCGTAAGCTGTCATATCAGAAGCGAAGTTTTCTTCATTTAATTTTAGGATAAGTTCCTTAGTTTTGGCTTGAGTATCGCTATCAAGTTCCCAATTATCAGGTCTAAGACGGCCCACTTCATCGTATTCAGGTTTGTTGCCGTAAATCATTTCGCGATAAATGCGGTCTTGATGCATAATAGGTGTTTCATGAGTGCCTTTTTCTGCCATTACTTTGTAAAGACCAATGCAATACACTGGGAAAAAAGGAATAACTGAACTTGCTTTGGTGGTAACTGCAGTAGCTACAACGATTTGCGCTTTGCCGTTAATGTCCGCTAGTAACGCATTAATATTCTCTGTTTTTTCATCACAGTCTGCTTTAGCAAGGCCAAGAGTACCTCCACCATAGTAATCATGATTAAGTTCTGTTCCTAAATAAGAATAGTTTGTTGTTAGAACGCCATCTGTTAAAACGTCTGCTTCTTTTAGTGCTTTCAGCCATAATTCCCAGTCTTCGCCACCCATTACTTTTACTGTGTTAACGATTTCTTGATCCGTTGCGGGGTCTAGTGTTTCCGTGTAATAACTTTGATTTTGCATATTAATATTCGGACCAACCACGGGCTCTCCAATGGCTTTAATTGAAGAAGTGTATGTTTCTCCAGTATCAGGGTCTGTTCTTCTACCACTTGCTAGACTGTAAACAACTAAGTCAACTTTTCCACCAAATTCGTTCTTGATGTAATCGATAACTTCTTGCTTGCTTTCATGGCTGAAGGCGTCTTGAACAAAGTTTTTAGCAATCAATCCTTCATCTTCAGCAGCTTCTCGAAAAGCAATATTATTGTACCAACCGGCTGTCCCTAGATTTTTTTCATTTTTTGGTCCTTTTTCATAAGAAACACCAATTGTGTCTGCTCCAGTACCGAAAGCTAAGCTAATTCGAGTAGCCAAGCCGTAGCTTGATGATGCGCCAATAATTAATACTTTTTTGGGACCTTCATAAGTTCCTTTGCCTTTTACATAGTTAATTTGATTCAATACTTCTTGTTTGCATCCAAGTGGATTTATGCCTAAAGCTACATTACCTCTAATATTTTGTGTGAATTCCATCATAATTAATTTTCCTCCATTAAATCGTTATAAGAATATAATATCAGAAAAAGCTTCTTATGAGAAATTACTTATCAAAATTTCAAGTCAAAGTTGATTATCTGTGTATTAATCAATAGGCAAAACAGAATAACTGTTAAATAGAACAGAGAGAACATTAGTAAGAAACTGAGTCAGAGCGCTGAGATGATTTGCAGAAGGAGCTTAATGAAATCTGCAAAGAAATATTGCTGTTGTAGAAAGTAGAGTAATATAGCGGAACCTCATTTAGATACATCTCGGTGAACCGTATCATAAGTAATGATGAAATATAATCCAGAGTAATTAAAACCGTTAAGTATATATTTTTCTAAAATATCATGATAAAATATTGGTAATTAGTTTGATTGGGAAAATGTTGATCGAACTGTAATACTCACAAATTTTGAGCACCTTAGTACATTAAAGTTATTGAGGGAGGAGCCGGAATACTTGATGACGATAAGGATTTGTATTGTGTATTTTTTTAATTTGTAAGCCAAGAGATAAAAAATCTGACTTGATATATGAACGGAACAGTATGTGAGGAGAACATTAATATGAAAAAGCTAAAAGTAAAGACTATAGTTTTTATATCAATCATTGGAGTATTTGGTTTTTTTATATTTTTTCAAACTAAATTAATTGAAACCTCTGCTAATAAAACTTCTGAAACAGCATTAATGCAAGACAAATTAGTGGAGTTGTCAGAGTGGACAACATTAAAGTATGAATATAGCAATGTAATAGTAAGTCGCACAGATAAGAGTGTATCCGTGCTTGGTATAACTGATATTAATTATGCAGAGGCGATAAAGCTAATTGAATATTCCGGATATTTAAAAGCTGGGACAAATTTTTCAAAACTTGAAATATCGTATGATGAAGTATCCAAGCAATTATTAGTAAGAGTCCCAAAATCTCAAATACTTGATAATGTTGTTGATACTGATAAAACGAAAGTAGAAGATGTTAAGGGTGATATATTTTCAGATTATCCTACTCAGATAGTTTTTGACGAAATAAATAGTAATAAAAAAAATCTTGAAGAAGAAAAAGTTAGTCAAGGATTTTTGGAAGAAGCAGACAAAAGAATAAAAGTATTGTTAACTTCTTTTTTGGATTCTAATGGATTCAATGATGTTGTTATTGAATTCTTTTAAATTAAATACATAATTCTAGTAATGAAACTATACAGAGAATAATAAACCATCATCCCAGCTTGAGTAGAATGAACTTAGTCTGAGATGATGGTATTTAATTCTATAAGTATAGTTTTATTTTTGTTTTGCAACTTTTGAATGGCTGTTTATGAAAGGCAGTATTGGTCTTGCGGTTGATACTTGTTTGAATCAGTTGTTTTTTTAGTTTCTATTGTCCGCGCTCAATAATATATCAATGGTATTCAATGAAATAGCAACTTTTAAGTCTAATAGTTTTAAAACAAAATAGTATTCGAATTTATTGGAATAAGTAATATTTTTTCAGACACATTTTTAATATATAGAGTTCTATTAGCCTAAAGTATATTACTTTTGAGAGTGGTATAATTATTTTAAATGTTACGGAAATATAGCAAGATCAAGATTCGCAAGAATTACAAGCAGTATAGTAGAGTGAATTAGCTCTTATATTAGATAGGGGGGAAATATTAATATGGAAAGAGGAAATGTATTAGTAATTGGAAATTCAGGAGTAGGAAAATCAACTTTGATAAATTCAGTTCTTGGAGATGAAATAGCGAAGACTGGATATGGTTCTTCTGGTACAACGGAAAAGCTGGAAATATATGAAAGTGAAGAAGTACCTTTTAGAATTATCGATACGGTTGGCTTTGAACCATCGTTGGTTAAACAATTTAAAGCGATCAATGCAGTAAAAAAATGGTCAAAGGAGAGCATTAAAGATAGAGAAGAAGATACCAAAATTAATGTGATTTGGTTTTGTATTGAGGGAACATCGAGTAAGTTGTTTCCAAAGACCATCAAAGACCTTTCTAGAGCAACTGCAATGTGGAAGACTGTTCCGATTGTCGTAGTCATTACGAAATCTTATTCTGTTCCAGAGAGGGTGCAGAATAAAGAAATGGTGGATAATGCTTTTGCGAAACAAAAGAAATATTCAAAAAATCTGAAACATACTGTCCCTGTTGTTGCATCCACCTATGTACTTAATGACACAGCATTTGCAGCGCCTGAAGGAATTACAGAGCTAATTGATGTGACAAATGAATTGATGCCAGAAGGAATAAAAGCTGGCGAGAACGACGTATACAAATTTAAATTAAAACGGAAAAAGGCTCTAGCTCAAGGTGTTGTTGGATTTTCAACTACAACTGCAGTAACGGTAGGTGCTGTACCTATTCCATTCGCTGATGCATTAATATTGGGTCCGATTGAAGTTGCCCAAGTAAAAGCTCTTGCCCATCTGTACGAAATTAGCAAAGATGAAGACTCTAAAGAATTATTAAATGCTATTGTTGAAGTCGGAACAGTTAGTGTAGCTGCGAAAGTTGCAATTAACTCATTGAAAGCTATTCCGGGAATCAACATAGCAGCGAGTGTACTAAATGCTATTATTGCAGGCGCAATTGTTGCTGCAATTGGGGAAGGTTCTATTTATGTGTTTGAAAAAGTATATACTGGAGAAAAAAGTATTAAAGATATTGAATGGGTTAAAAATGTAATGGAGTCTAAACTATCATCTCAATTCATAGAAAATGTAACGGTTGTTGTAGAAAAAATAGCGAATAGTGGTAGTACTAAGGATATCGGTAAACTAATCAATTCGCTATCATCATCGAAGCTCAAAATAAAACTATAAATTACTAATAAAAAAGGACCTATGATAGAAGAGCAAGATAAACTATGATATTAGAAAGACGTGCTCTTTGTGTTAGCTTTCAGTGTCGATGTTAACTCTACATTTTAATTCCACAGCAACATAATCTTTCAATCAGCATACTAACATACTTGTGATATTCAATTGTCTTTTTAATGTGAGATAATTGAAATATCTAGTATGAATGTAGTAGAAGTATGAGTGCCGATTATATCTCGTTCTAAGAAAAACTGGAGATGAGGTGTTCTTACCTTTATTTATGCTATAAAATATTGTTATGGATACTACAATATTACAGAGAATCGTACTATAAATAAATAATTTTTTAGAAGAAGTAGAACGATTAGTTATTCTAAATTTCTATATCTATGCAATTTTTTCGCACTATTAAAAGTTGTTTGTTAGAATGAGCTTAAAGAAACTAGAAAAAGAATGAGTAAGATACATAAATGAGAAAATTTAATTTTTGTAAATTGATGTATAGGAAAATAACTTTTAATGTCTTATGGAAATAATAGAGTGAAATATATTCAGTATGCACTTTAAGCGTTTATGAAAGAACTTAAAAATATATTTGATTTGACGTCAGTCATTCAAGGTGAGGAGACATAGTTATGAACATTCATCCAATAAAAGCTTTTTCTGATAATTATATTTGGATTATTGAAGAAGGCACAGAAGCAGTGGTAGTCGATCCAGGAGAAGCTGAACAAGTCATGGACTACTTAGAAGAAAAGCAGCTACAGTTAAACTCCATCCTTTTAACGCATAATCACGACGACCATATCGGAGGAGTTCAACAAATTTCAGCAAAATACCCAGATGCTTTAATTTATGGCCCAAAAGAAACGGGGGACATAGCTGACCATATCGTAGTGGATGGGGACTCCTTTAAGTTGCTAGGTCAAAATGTCCAAGTATTAAAAACAGGCGGACACACTCACGGACATGTTAGTTTCTTAATGGAAAAAGCTCTCTTTTGCGGGGATGCCTTATTCTCAGCAGGCTGTGGCCGAGTATTTACAAAAGATTATCAAGCTCAATATGATGCCTTACAGAAATTCAAACAATTAGACGATGAGGTACAAGTATATGCCGCTCATGAATACACGCAAACCAATTTACGCTTTGCGCATTCTATGCAGCCATCTAACACGTTCTTTTCTGAAGCCTTAGACCAAGTCAATGAAATGCGTGCAAAAGGAAAACCAACTTTACCCACAACGATTGGCAGGGAGAAAAAAATCAATCTCTTTCTGCAAGCAGAGAAGATGGAAGACTTTAAAGAGTTGCGTAATGCTCGTGATGAGTTTTAGATTATTCATTCAAATCCTGACACTAAGTTTTTACTAAATTATGTAAGGAGATACAAACAATTATGAATTTTGAAACAGTTATGCAAGAGCTTGAAGACTTAAGTAAGCCAAGAATGAAGAAAATATATCTATCTAATGGCGCACAGGAGCCGCTTTTTGGTGTAACAACAGGTGAAATGAAACCTATGTCAAAGAAGATAAAAAAAAATCAACCTTTAGCAGAAGAGCTTTATGCTACAGGTAATTACGATGCCATGTATTTTGCAGGTGTCATTTCGGATCCAAAAGTTATGACGGAGTTGGATTTTGATCGTTGGATGGATGCAGCTTATTTTTATATGTTATCTGATTTTGTGGTAGCTGTGACATTATCTGAGTCAGATATTGCACAAGATGTTGCGGATAAATGGATCGCAAGTGGTCAAGAATTGAGGATGTCTGCGGGCTGGAGTTGTTATTGTTGGCTTTTAGGAAATCGTTCAGACAATGAATTTTCTGAGGACAAGATCTCTGGCATGCTTGATCATGTGAAAAAGACGATTCATGATGCGCCGGAACGAACGAAAGCGTCCATGAATAATTTTCTATCCACTGTAGGGATTTCATTTTCTCCTTTACATGAAAAGGCAATTGAGACAGCAATGGAAGTAGGTACAGTGGAAGTCAAACGTGAAAACAAAAAAGACAGTACTTTAAATGCTTATGAGAGTATTCAAAAACAAGTAGAAAAAGGAAGAATCGGCTTTAAACGTAAATATGTAAGGTGTTAAGACTAGCTTCACATAGGAGGTTTTAAGGTATGGGAATGCAAGAGCATAAGTCTATTGAAACGAATGGGATTAAGTTGCATGTTGTCCAACAAGGACCTGAAGACGGGCAGTTAGTGATTTTATTACATGGGTTTCCCGAGTTTTGGTATGGTTGGAATAGCCAAATGTCTGAACTGGCAAATAAAGGATTTCGAGTATGGGCACCAGATCAAAGAGGCTATAATCTTAGCGATAAGCCTAAAAAAGTAAGTGACTACCGAACGGATCATTTAGCTGCAGACATTGCTGGTTTGATCAAAGCGTCTGGAAAAGAAAAAGTGATTCTAGTCGGTCATGACTGGGGTGGAATCGTGGCTTGGAGAGTAGCGAGAGAATATCCCGAGTTACTGCAGAAGTTAATTATTCTTAACGCTCCACACGAATTAGCTATGAGTAACCAACTTTTAACACATCCCTTACAAATTCTGAAAAGTTCATATATTGCTTTCTTCCAATTACGAGGATTGCCGGAAAAACTATTTGGCATGTCTAATTGGAAAGTTGTGGAGAAGGCATTAGTGGCCAGCAGCCGAAAAGGAACCTTCAGTGAAGAAGACTTACAAAAATATCGAACTGCGTGGTCTCAGCCAGGTGCTATGCGCTCAATGATCAATTGGTACCGTGCTTTGGTATCCAACTATACTAGTTCGGATGTTCCTTCCCGAGTAACTGTGCCAACTTTCTTGGTTTGGGGAGCTAAAGATCAATTTTTAGGTCCTGAATTGGCCCGTAAAAGTCTCGAATTTTGTGATGATGGTCGAGGAGTATTGCTGGGAGAAGCTACTCACTGGGTACACCATGAAGAACCCGAACGTGTCAATAAGCTGATTCTTGATTTTATTATTAGTGAAGAGCCCCCTTTGTAGTTCTCCCTGAGCGTATTTAACTGTAACTAACGGTAACCAGAATAATAAACTCATATAAAAAGGCACAACATCCATTTATTACTGGACGGTGTGCCTTTACTAATTTTTATTATTTCACTTCGCCAATTGGCATAATAACTTTTCCATAAAGTTCATTCAAAACTTGTGCCATTGCAGCATAAATTGCTGAGAATCCACAAATGATTCCTTCGTAACCAGCAATGGTTAAAATAAGTGCAGAGCCTGTAAAATGACCTAAAGATAATAAAAGGAATAGAAGTGCTAATGATCCAAATACAACTTGTAAAGCTTTATTGATTCTAAGAGTTCCAATAAACATAGCAAATGTAAAGATAGCCCACATGAATAAGTAAGCTCCCATAGATTGACTAGAAGGCGCTTCGCCTAAACCCATAGTAGGTAAAATGTTTATTGCAATCAATGATAGCCAAAAGAATCCATAAGATGTGAATGCTGTAGCACCAAATGTATTATTCTTCTTCCATTCCATAATTCCTGCAATAACTTGTGCAAACCCGCCATAAAAGATGCCCATTGCAAAAATCATTGAATCCATTGGGAAAAATCCAGCGTTATGAAGATTTAACAATACAGTAGTCATTCCGAAACCCAAAAGCCCAAGTGGAGCAGGGTTTGCAGTGATTTCTTTAAAGGTAACTGTTTTACCTAATTTATCTTTATCCAATTTGTAAATCTCCTCTAAATATAATAGTCGCAAAAAAATCGCGCGATTCTTATTATACAGAAGGTAGTTTATGCAAGTCAAATAAAAATCTGAATTAAATGCTTTGAAGCTATTAATCATATTTATATACAAAAAAAACCTAAAAATTAGATTTTTAGGGAATGACTTATTTTGAAATTTGTCTTTTTTGTATTAAACTTATTTTGTATAGTTGTCGAAGTAACCTTGAATATAAACAATAGGTGTCCCTTTATCTCCGCTGCCAGAGGTTAAGTCAGATAATGAACCGATTAAGTCTGTTAATCTACGTGGAGTAGTACCTTGCGCTTCCATCGTGCCAACTAGATCTTCCTTTTTATTCTGGATGTATTCAGAAATAGATTGTTTTAAATCTTCTCCACGAAGATGAGAGAAGTTATTGTCGGCTAGATATTTTAACTTCACTTCGTTTGGAGTGCCTTCAAGTCCTATGGTGTATGCAGGCGAAACAACTGGATCTGCAAGTTCCCAAATTTTACCAACTGGATCTTTGAATGCCCCGTCACCATATACCATGACTTCAATTGTTTTACCTGTTAGTTCTTTTAATTTGGCTTGAATACCATCAACAATTGGTTGGCAATTGTTTGGAAAGAGTTTCAGGGTATTTTCTGTTGCTTTATTGGATCCAAGCAGGCCATAAGTTTCATTAAAGCCGCTGCCGTTGATTGATGTTGTTAAAATATCATCAAGGCCGTATACTGTTTCAGCACCATTAGTTGATAAGATACGTTTTGTTCTAAAACGTGAATGTATATCACTCGTTAGGACATGTTTAGTATACGTTAAAATAGTTTTGGGATTGTTTGAGAAAATGACTTCGCAAGTTGCGCCTTCAGCTTCAATCAACTCTCTATAGTAATCGATATAATCGATTCCAGTAAATCGGTGTTTTTTATAACCGAAATGCTCACGGAATTCAGCTTCAGTTAAAACATCTGTCCATGGATTCACACCTTTGACATCCAGTTCATCGATCTCAACAAGTTGATTCCCTACTTCATCAGAAGGGTAACTCAACATTAAAACGATATTTTTTGCACCTTTTGCAATACCGCGTAAGATATTTGCAAAGCGATTACGACTTAATATTGGAAAAATGACGCCGATTGTTTCATCGCCGAATTTTGCTTTGATATCTTCAGCAATATCATCAATTGATGCATAGTTTCCTTGTGCGCGTGCCACAATTGACTCGGTTATAGTAACAATATCCCGATTTTCAAAAGAAAAATCTTCATTCTTAGCTGCATTTAATACAGTCTCCACTACAATTTGTTCAATATCGTCGCCTTTATTGATGATTGGACCGCGAAGGCCGCGTACTACTGTTCCTACTGTGTTTTCCAATTTGATCTCTTCTAATATATTGCTTTATAAAAATAGGCATAACAATTTACACACTATATCCTTATTATACCTTTTTGAATGGCTAGAAGTAAAATAGAATAATATACTAGGTGACTATAGTGCGTTATTGAAAAAAGTATTTCTCTTATATCTCTATTTTAAATAAAATTGTCTCCTACTCCGTTAGTGAAGTATGGATTTAAACTCATTTGTACTCAAAAGGAGTTTGTGTACTATGAATTAATAGTATGATAAACAAAGAATTAAGGGCGGTTAACATAGGTTTCGGAGACATCCATAGTTTAAATGCAATAGAGCATTTGTGGTATAATTACTAAGCGTACTTTAAACAAAAGTAGACTTAAAAGGACCTATTTAATTATAGAAAGTCAAATCAGTAAATAGTTGAATGGTTCAATATTATCTATAGAATTTACTAAAGGAGAATCTTAGATGAACTTAAGAGAACAAATCAGCCATTACATACCTTATACTACTCAAGAAGCTAAAGAACAAGAAGTTATCCTAAAGTATATAGATACTTTTGACAATTTGCTGACGCGCGAAAATGAATTTGCGCATTTTACAGCCTCAGCTTGGATTGTTAATCCAGAACGTACAAAAGTTTTAATGGCCTATCACAACATCTATCAATCATGGTCTTGGGTTGGTGGACATGCAGATGGGAATGCAAATTTGTTACAAGTGGCTTTGAAAGAAACAACAGAAGAAACCGGTTTGACGCAGATCATTCCTTTAGCAACTACGATTTATTCGGTAGAAATTCTAGGCGTTCCTAGTCATATAAAAAAGGGTAATCCAATTGCAACACATTTGCATTTGAACGTAACCTATTTGATTGAAGCGAATGAAACTGAGCAAACAATGGTGAATGAGGACGAAAATAGTGCAATAAAATGGATGAAACTAGAGGAAGCTGTCGAAGCATGTGTGGAGCCCGAGATGAAAATCATTTATCAAAAGTTGAATGAAAAATTAAAAAAATCGTAAATAAAGAATTAAAAAAAAGCTGAATACAAGTTTTCTCTCTATTTTGTCATAGAAGAAACTTGTACCCAGCTTTTTTATTTACCTTTTAGTCTTCGTCTGATTCGTTCATTATGCCGGCTTTTTCAAATAAATAAAAGGCGACACTTAAAACAATTCCAACTACACTCGCAAGAATCATTCCTTTTAATTCGATTCCCGCAAAATTAACCGTCAATCCGCTTAAACCAGCAACAAGAACGATAGAAGTTAAAATTAAATTTTTTGATTTGCTATAATCTACTTTAGATTCCACTAATAAGCGCAATCCACTTGTTCCAATCATCCCGTAAAGCAAGAAGGTTACTCCACCGATTACATTTCCTGGAATTGTCGAGATAAACGCTGCTAAAGGCCCAATGAAAGCCATGCAGATTGAAAAGATGGCTGCTCCAGCGATTACGCGAACGCTGTATACGCGTGTGATAGCCATTACTCCAATATTTTCACCATAAGTTGTTGTTGGAACCCCACCAATCAGACCAGATAAAGCAGTGCCCAAATTGTCGGCGAATAAAGAGCGATGTAATCCAGGATCTTTTATCAGATCATGGCCGACAACATTTGAAGTAACAACCTGATGCCCGATGTGTTCAGAAGTTAAGACAAGCAGAACCGGGAGCATTGTTAGTATGGCATTCACATCGAATTTTGCCCATTGAAAATGGGGCAGGGTAAACAATGAGGTTTCCATTAAAGGTGTAAAGTCGACCATTCCAAAAGCTGCAGCAGAGAGATAACCGACAACAATTGAGATTAAAATGGGAATGGTTGATAAAAATCCTTTAAACAGTACTGAACCTAAAATTGCTACACCTAATGTAATGAAAAAGACAATGAAGTCTTGCGATGAGGCCGTTTCGGTCATTAAGTTTGCACCGATTGAACCGCCTTGAACGGTGTTTCCAGCTAGTTCCAACCCAATTAAAGCAACGACTGCACCCATTGCTGCTGGTGGAAGAACAATGTTGATCCATGCTGTACCTACACGTCGAATGAATAAGGCTAAAAGACAACCAATAATCCCTAAGACGACAAAACCTCCTTGAGCATAAGCAAATCCTTGATTCGCAATAATAATACTTGCAGGTCCAATGAAAGCAAAACTTGAACCAAGATAAGCAGGAGCTTTTCCTTTGGTGATAAGAATAAATAATAACGTAGAAATTCCGTTCATTAATAAGACAATACTAGGGTCAATACCAAAGATGATAGGCACTAATACAGAAGCGCCAAACATTGCAAAAGTGTGTTGCAAACTTAACGGCACCAGTAATTTTACAGGGACCTTTTCATTAACTTGAATAATTTTCTTGCTTGACATATACGATTCCTCCTATTTTTGGGCACAAAAAATGCCCTTCTTGAATGGTGTATTCGCAAAAGGACCTCAGGTATCGTATCATAAATTGACTTGTTACCCTTTTTAATCTCTCTGGATTAATTTAAAAGGACTTCGCTTTGATTTATTCTAGCAGTAAACAATTTGGATTACAACAATCAATCTGTAAATAACCCATAATTCTTAAAAGCAGAAGCACCTTAAAGGGATAATAAGTGATTTTTATCTGCTGACAAAAGGTGCAATAAGGTGAATAAAGCTTTATACTAGATAGAAGATAGCAATTTGAAAAAGCTTTTGGAGGGCAAAATAAGATGAACAATAATGATCGATTGGTAAGATTAAGATACGCATTAGATATTAAAGATGCAGATATGGTAGAAATTTTTAAATTAGGCGGTTTAGAAATAACAAAAGAAGATGTAAAAAAAATGCTGGATAAGTCGAAAAAACAAAAAGATGAAACGGCAAAAGAAGATGAGTTTCAAAAAAATGAATACGTGAAAGATTGCTCTAACCAAACGTTAGAATGCTTTTTAAATGGTTTAATTATCTTCAAAAGAGGCAAAAAAGATTCAGAAGTCACAGAACCAGAAAAGCCTGTTTCATTGATAATAACGAATAAAAACGTAAATAATATTTTGCTGAAAAAAATTAAAATAGCTCTTTCCCTTACAAGTGATGATATGCTGGGTGTTCTAGGAAATGCGGGAGTGGAAATTTCAAAAAGCGAATTAAGTGCAGTTTTTAGAAAAGAAGGACATCGAAATTACAAAGAATGTGGCGATCGCTACGCTAGGAATTTTTTGAAAGGTTTAGCTATAGCGTGGCGCGAATAGTTAATTGCTCTAATAAGCTGTTCTAAAAAAAACACTGGATTAAACTTCTGTTTTCATTGCTGAAGTTCAGTCTGGTATTTTTTTTGTAGAGAAACAAAAAATCATAGAGAAAATACATTGATTATAAAAAATAAACCACTATAATTGAAAAGGATGTAAAAATAAAACGTTAGATTTAGGCAAGATATAAGTGAACTTATTTATTCTTAATAGTGGTTAGAAAATAAAAATCGTTAGTACGACAAAAATCGTCTAACTTTTTTTTGTTTAAAAAGGCAGCTGCTAAAATCCAGCAATTATATAGGAGGAAAGCACATGAAAAAAGCAGGGTTTGATCCACAGAAATATATTGAAGAACAATCAAAATATATCTTAGAACGAGTAAATGATTACGACAAGTTGTATCTTGAATTTGGTGGAAAATTGATTGGTGATAAACATGCCAAACGAGTATTACCAGGTTTTGATGAAGATGCAAAAATTAAGTTGTTACAAAAATTAAAAGATCAAGCTGAGATCATTATTTGTGTGTACGCTGGAGATATCGAACGGAATAAAATTCGTGGCGATTACGGCATTACTTATGATATGGATGTTTTAAGATTAATTGATGAATTAAGAGGATATGGTTTAGAAGTAAACAGTGTAGTTATTACGCGCTACAACGGTCAACCTTCTACAAAACTGTTCATTAATAAACTAGAAAGAAGAGATATCAAAGTATTTACGCATGCTGCAATTGAAGGATATCCATCAGATATTGAAACGATTGTTAGTGAAGAAGGTTTTGCAAAAAATGCTTATATTCCAACAACTAAACCAATCGTTGTTGTTACAGCACCCGGTCCTGGAAGTGGGAAACTAGCAACGTGTTTAAATCAACTATACCATGAACGCCATCAAGGGAAGACAGCTGGGTATTCAAAATTTGAAACTTTTCCAGTTTGGAATGTACCGTTAAAACATCCGCTTAATATTGCTTATGAAGCGGCTACTGTAGATTTGAAAGATGTGAATATGATCGATAATTTTCATTTTGAAAAATACAATCAAGTAGCGGTCAATTATAATCGAGATCTTGAAACTTTCCCAGTTATTAAACGCATCATTGAAAAAATTACTGGAAAAGAATCCGTCTATCAATCTCCGACAGATATGGGTGTTAATCGAGTAGGATTTGGTATTACTGATGATGAAGTTATTAGAGATGCCTCTAAACAAGAAATCATTCGCAGAAGCTTTTTAACGGAATGTGACTTTAAAAAAGGGCTGATTGACGAAGAAATTTTAAACCATATGAAATTAATTATGGAAGAAGTTGAACTGAAAAAAGAAGATCGAGTTCCGGTTGCACCAGCTCGTAAATATGCAGAGCAGATAAGAGAACAGTCTGAAGCACCTGATATGCCAGCTGTTATCGCATTTGAATTACAGGATGGTCAAATTGTTACGGGTAGAACGACAGCTTTAATGGATTCTTGTTCTGCAGGTATTTTAAATTCAATTAAGGTATTGGCTAATATTTCAGATGAAATTCATTTGTTATCACCAAATATTTTAGAAACAATCCAAAAACTTAAAGTAACAGATCTTCATAGTAAAATGCCAGCGTTGAATGCAAATGAAGTGCTTATTGCACTAGCTATAAGTGCAGTTACCAATCCGACGGCTCAATTAGCGTATAATAAACTCTCTGGGCTACAAGATGTTCAAGCACATTCAACGGTTATGCTGAATAAAGATGATGAACAAGCTCTGCGTAAATTAGGATTAGATATCACATGTGATCCGTTCTATCCATCAGAAAATTTATATTATATTTAAATAGAAAAAAGAGAGGTGAGACTTTTGTCTAACCTCTCTTTTTTAGGGCTAAAAACAGGGATTCAATTAAATGGACAAATAAAAGAAGCGTTATAAAATAAAGAAGTAAAGAGAACGTGCAAAATAAGAAGGAGATTTACAAGAATAACTCAGCTATTAAATGGAAGCGTTTAATAATAATTAATATAAAAAAGAGGTTGACCGGTGTAACTATTTTTATTATACTGACTAATGCAGTAGGATATCACAATATGATATGTATTTTTGTAATGTGATACTAATCGAAAGTGAGAAGGATTCGTTTTTTATGAAATAATAAAGATAAGAATTGAGCTAAAGGCTTTATTTCAATTGAAATGAAAGCACATACTTTAATTATGGAAGGAAATACAAAATGAAAAAAGAACACTATAGAATGGTCATCGCGGGAATGTTATTGATGTTAGGTCTAGGTATTCCAATTAATGGAATGGGAGTATTTACTGTTCCAGTAACAACTGCATTAGGATTCACTGTTGCTCAATTCAGTATTGTAAGCAGTTGCTTAAGTTTAATTGGAATTGTCAGTATCCCAGTCTTATCTAAAAGCCTGATGCCAAAAATAGGATTGAGAAAGACTGCTTTTGTGGGTGGGATTACAGGAATTATAGGATTCATTTGGATGGCTAATAGTACAACAATTTGGTCATTTTACCTTGCAGCATCTCTAATTGGTTTGTTATTAATGGTTTCCACAAGTATGGTAGCAATAACAATGGTAAATAATTGGTTCGTTAAAAAACATGGAACCGTTATGGGTATAATTGCAGCATCAATGGGGTTAAGTGGAGTTGTAGTAAATGCTGTTATTCCATCTGTTGTAGAAAATAGTGGTTTCAGCGCAGGGTATTATTTAATGGCTGTCTTTTACGGGGTAGCTGTTCTTGGAGGAGCTTTGCTGCTTAGAGATAAACCGGAAGATTTGGGAGCAGTAGCTTATGGCGAGGAAGAATCAACTATTAAAGAGCCGAATGCAGTAATGGCAACGAACGAATCAGAAGAAGTGTTGTCTGAAGGATTAACATTTGCTGAAGCAGTACGTTCACCTATCTTCTACTTTGCTGCAATTGCCTTTATCTCGTTTGTAATGGTTAGTACATTCACTCAACAATTACAAGTATTCTTAGTTTCAACGGGTATTAACATCGTTCAAGTAGGTGCTATGATGTCTGTAGCTTCAGTGGCTATGATTATCTCTAAGATTGCTATGGGTTCCATCAGCGATAAACTTGGTGCTAAAACGACGTATACAGGTTTAGCCATTATCTTTACACTAGCCTTCGTCATTTTCTTTTCAACCAGTTCACCAATTATTTTATTCGTAGCGTTACTGATGTATTACATGTGTGCAGGAACACCAAACGTTCTACACCAATTGATTACATTAGATTTATTTGGAAAAAAAGATTTCACTGCTATCTGGGGCATGCTAGCTGTTGCAGCAAATATTGGTTTGGCAATTGGAAATCCAATTTTAGGTCTGCTTTATGACTTAACTGGAACTTACCAATTAACCATTATCGTATGTATTGCATTGATGATCATTTGTTTAATCTTTTTCTTCCTTGCAAATCAAACAAAAAAAAGAGCTTAAATCCGTTGAAAACTATGCGTAATTAAAAACCCACGACTCAATTTTTTTGAGTCGTGGGTTTTTTTTATAAAGTATGAGACAAATAACACACCTGACATGAAAGCGTTACAATAATGTTGTAGTAAATAAAAAAATTCTATATAATTAATTTTAAGTAATAAATATATGAAATTTTAATGTGAGAAAAGAAACGAGGGTGAAAATGGACTGGAATAAGGAAATTCAAGAATTGAAAACAGATTTTACACCTTATATGGAAAGTGGAATTTATATTCATGATGGAAAAGAATTGTTATTTAGTGAAAATAAAGAAGCAATGTTTCCTTCAGCAAGTATCATAAAGCTGCCTATCTATCTCTATTATTACGAACAAGCAATTCAAGGGAATTTTAATTTAACAGATAGAATAAACGTTTCAAAGTCAGGTCGTGCAAATGGATCGGGAGTACTTCATATTCTGACATCTGTTGAAGAGTGGAGTATTGAAGAACTCTTACAATTGATGATCGCTGTTTCAGATAATGAAGCGACAAACCAATTAATTTCTTATGCCGGTTTAGAGAATTTAAAAGCTTGGATAAAAGA
>NZ_ABHH01000016.1:0-58092 GCF_000171855.1 Carnobacterium sp. AT7
TACAGAGATTCTAAAAGGTGTAAAGTTCAAAATCCCTCTTACATTTGCTTCAACTAATCGGTCAGTTGTTTCTTGTGCTACATTTGATGGAATCGTGATAATAACAATTTCAATTTGTTGAACTTTCAGTTGTTCAATCATATCATCCATATGGTAAATAGGAACACCACTTAAAATGGTACCTACGATTTCTTTATTTATATCAAACGCGGCACTGATCCGCATATTATTGCTTTGATGGAAGTTATAGTTCAATAAAGCATGTCCTAAGTTCCCTACTCCAATTAGAGCAACATTTGTTAAGCGATCTTGTTTAAGCGTTTTGCTGAAGAAGTTCATCAAATCCTCAACATCATAACCGTATCCTCTTTTTCCTAAAGCACCAAAATATGAAAAGTCTCTTCGAATTGTTGCACTATCTACTTTAATAGCCTCACTCAATTCAGTTGAAGAAACACGTACTTTTCCGGAATCGTGTAAGAATCGCAAATAGCGATAATAAATAGGCAATCGCCTAGCCGTTGCATTGGGTATTTTTTTTTCTACCATTCTTTTTCCTCCATCAGTTATAATCAAATTTCTTCAATTGATTTGCTGTTTCAAATTTCACAAGCAAACAATTATATATTTTCCTTCACAATCTTTTTTCAAGTGAACGGTATTATTATATCACTTCCCTATTATATTACTACCACTTTTTTTGTTTTTTTTATAATTTCATATACTTACTATTAGTTATATTACTAAAATTCACATGAATCCTTGTGAATTCACTTCTGAAAAGTTAGCCTATAATGGATAGTAATTTCCCTTGAACTAAATCTATGCTAAACTACTATTGAGAATGATGAAATGAGGACCAAGACTATGATTCTATTACAAGCACAACATGTTGCCCGTTATTTTGGAGCAGAAGTGTTGTTTGAAAATATTTATTTAGAAATTCAAGAAAACTCTCGTATCGCTTTAGTTGGAAGAAATGGTACAGGTAAATCGACTCTTTTAAAAATGATTGCAGATATCGAGCAACCTGACTATGGAAAAATTGTTAAAGGCAAACAAGTCACTATTGGGTATTTGGCTCAAAATACTGGTTTAGCCTCTGAAAGAACTATATGGGATGAAATGTTACTAGTTTTTGAACCTGTTATCCAACTTGAAAAAGATTTGCGTACTATTGAAAAACAACTTGGAGATCCAGAACTGCTTTCTAATGAAGAACTATACCACGCAACATTAAATCGCTATGATCAGATTCAGCACCGCTTTCGTGAGGAAAATGGCTTCGGATATCAATCTGAGATTCGTTCTGTCTTACATGGTTTTCGTTTTTATGAAGAAGATTATACTAAACAAATCAACCAACTTTCTGGTGGCCAAAAAACGCGATTAGCTTTAGCAAAATTATTGTTAGAAAAGAAAGACTTACTGATTCTTGATGAGCCAACAAACCATTTAGATATCGAAACATTAAGCTGGCTGGAAAGCTATTTGCAATCTTACAAAGGAGCATTGCTGATTGTTTCTCATGACCGTTACTTTTTAGACAAAGTCGTGAATGAAGTTTATGAGATTAGCCGTAAAAAGATTTCTCATTACAAAGGAAATTATTCAAGGTATTTAGATCTGAAAGCTGCACAACTTGAACAAGAATGGAAAGAATTCGAGAAACAACAAGGCGAAATTGCTAAATTAGAAGATTTCGTCAACCGTAACCTAGTCCGTGCATCAACAACGAAACGAGCGCAAAGCAGACGGAAACAGCTAGAAAAAATGGATCGGATTGATAAGCCTCAAGGAGACGAAAAATCAGCTCATTTTTCATTTAAATCAGAAAAAGAAAGCGGCAATATGGTATTGTCTTTAACTAACGGTGCAATTGGTTACGACGATACTATTTTATCTAGCCCTATTGCATTAGATGTGCGTAAATATGATTCTATTGCGTTAGTTGGACCAAATGGAATTGGAAAATCCACGTTATTAAAATCACTCATTGGACAACTTCCATTAATCCAAGGCGAAAAACAAATGGGTACAAATGTATTATTGGGTTATTATGATCAAGAACAATCTGATTTGAATTCAACTAAATCGGTTCTAGCAGAGCTTTGGGATGATCACTCAACTACTCCTGAAAAAGACATTCGTTCTATTTTGGGCAGTTTCTTATTTTCTGGAGCAGATGTTGAAAAATCAGTTTCATCCTTAAGTGGTGGTGAAAAAGCACGTTTGGCTTTAGCTAAACTGGCTATGAATAAAGACAATTTCCTCATGTTGGATGAGCCTACGAATCATCTAGACATCGACAGTAAAGAAGTATTGGAAAATGCTTTAATTGATTTTGATGGGACATTGTTGTTTGTCTCTCATGACCGTTACTTTATTAACCGAATAGCGACAACCATCATTGAACTCTCTGAAAATGGCAGTACTCTTTATTTAGGAGATTACGACTATTACATTGAGAAGAAAGCTGAACAAGAAGAGTTGCGTTTGATAGCTGAAGCTGAGACCGCAAAAACAGACAAAAGCGAACCCGTACCAACGATAAAAGCAAATCGAGAAATCAATAAAGAAGAGCAAAAATTGCTACGCCAATTGACGCGTCGAATTGAAGCGATTGAATCAGAAATGGAAGAATTTGAAACGATCATTACAAATTGTGAAACGCAATTAATTGATCCAGAAGTATTCGGAGATCATCTGCGCGTGCAAGAATTAAACGTAGAACTTAACGTTGCCCAAGAGAAATTGGACAATTTAGTTAATGAATGGGAAGAAAAAAGTCTACAATTAGAAGAATTGCAATAAAAGACAAAAAATTTTATTCAACAAATTCTATGGATGCTTTTAAAAAATTTCTTATGAAATAGACGGATTCGCTTGTATAGAGCCCTGGCACCGTCTTAAGCCTAAAGTCTTAAGATCTTTCAAACCTCAAACACAGCCTAATCGCTAGAGCGCTAATGCCGAGTCATTCGCATTGAATACTCAATAGGCTACAAGCAATTCTATTCCTCCAGAAATTCATTTTTTTACAAATGAACCCATCTATCAATCATAAAAATCAAAAAAAAGAAATTGGAATAATCCAATTTCTTTTTTGCTTTAATTAAAAGTTAATCCTGGTTTAGCATTCAACGCATAATCGGTGAATTGGTCTTTTTGGTATTGAATAAATGCGGCTGCTCCAATCATAGCTGCATTATCCCCGCAGAGCGACAAAGGCGGAATAATCATTTCTACATCTGGCAATTCTTCAGCCATTACTTTTGTAAAAGTATCACGCAACCCTTTATTTGCAGCTACTCCTCCTGCTAAAAGCAATTGTTTCACATCATATTCTTTAGCTGCTCTAAGCGTTTTTGAAACCAATACTTCAGTCACACTTGCTTGAAAACTAGCAGCTAAATTGATGTCATTTAAGGGTTCCCCTTTTTGGTTAGCATTATGAACAGTATTAATAAAAGAACTTTTTAGTCCGCTGAAACTAAAATCATAATTATCTTCTTTTAGCATCGCTCTTGGAAAATGATAGGTATCTTCTCCAAGGTGGGCCATCTCATCAATTTTCTTTCCACCTGGATAAGGCAAACCTAGTACTCGTCCAATTTTATCATAAGCTTCCCCAGCTGCATCGTCTCTGGTTTCCCCAATAATTGTGTAGTCACCATCTTCTTTCATATAAACCAGCTCAGTATGACCGCCACTAACGACAAGCGCTAGAAGTGGAAAAATAAGCGGTTTAACCAATCGATTGGCATAAATATGTCCTGCCATATGATTGACAGCAATCAACGGCAATTGGTGAGCATACGCAACAGCTTTCGCTGCATTAACCCCAATTAAAAGAGCGCCTACTAAACCTGGGCCTTGAGTAACCGCTACTGCAGATAAGTCATCATAGCCAACTTCAGCTTCCGTTAAAGCTTCTTCGATACATTGGGTAATTTGTTCAACATGGTGTCGGCTGGCAATTTCAGGAACAACACCGCCAAAACGCATATGGCTTTTTATTTGTGACGCAACTATATTTGAATGAACGATAGTTCCATCTTCAACTACAGCCACACTTGTTTCATCGCAACTCGATTCAACAGCTAAAATTAAATTTCTCTTTGCAGACATGCTTTTCACTCTTTCTCTAATGAACTCTTTTTATATGCTCAATTGCATAATCAAGGCATGGTCTACTGGACCATGGTAATAGTTTTTACGAACAGCAATCGTTTCAAAGCCTAGTTTTTTATATACAGTGATAGCCGCTTTATTTTGCTCTCGGACTTCTAAAAATAATTTCTTTATTTCTTTGGCTTTTAAATATTCTATAAAGGAGCGCAAAAACAACTGACCAATTCCTTGATTTTTAAATGGCGTCAAAATACCAAATGTTGTTATTTCGGCTTCATCAAAAAGCTGCGTATACCCGATGAATCCTATTTTTTTATTTTTGTGTAAAGCAATCCCATATTCATTATAAGTTCCTGTCAATTCACTCTTATAGATTTCAACAGACCACGGACTTCCATTTGGATAACTATTTTCAGCTAATTGATACAATTCCTGTTCGGTTAACGCTGAACTTTGATTAAACAAAAAAACAATTTCTCGATCTGTTGTACGCTGATTATCCATCCCTCAAACCCTCATATAAATTTACTCATTTCCAGTGCATCTTCTTTATCACCAGTATAGTAATCTATTTTTATTTTTCCTTTTTGAAACCCCAACTCAGCATAAAGGCGTTGCGCAGTGTCATTTGAAATGCGAACTTCTAAACTTATTTTTTGCATACCCTCATGCTCAGAAATTTTTTGTAGTTCAGAAATCAAGAACGTAGCGATTCCACGCTTTTGATAATTTGGAATAACAGCTACATTTGTAATATGCGTTTCTTTTTCTACTAACCAGGCACTAATAAACCCGATAGCCTTATTAGACTCCCGAACAATCAAATAAATAGCCCGGTTATTGGTTTTGATTTCCTGTTCTAGCGCTTTTTTATTCCAAGGCGTTTTACCATTGTAACAAAGTGTTTCTATTTCTAAAATATCTGAAATATCTGATACTGACGCAATTGATGCTTTCAAAAAAGAACCGTCATTCAACTGAATCATTTCTCGCTCTAGTCTTGTCCGTTTAGCTAAATTTCCGCTAAAAAAAGGGCGTATAAGCGAATCAATTTCTTCAATGCTAAACCACTGTTTAAATTTTCTCAACATACGCTTCCTCCAGTTGATCTGGATGTTCTTTGCGCCAATTTTCCTCCGCTTCTGCTAGTTTCAAGTAATCAGGCGTAAACGTGTGAGCATCCACAGGTTCTTCCTTTAATCCTAATAGGCCTAAAACACTTGCTTTTGGAAGGTGGTCTTTTAATGGAGCTTCATACACCCGGTTCATTAAATAACGTTCAAATGTGTCTTTAAATATAGCTTGATCTTCGCCAATCAATTCAAATGTTCCTTCTTTTTTACTTAAGTATTCAGCCCACTGTTCAGCCGAAATGTGTTTGTCTTCTTCGATTTGAATCAATTTCCCATTTTGCCATTGGTATAAACCCGTATAAATATTTTTTCGACGAGCATCAAATAAAGGTACAAGATAATGCGGTGAAGATTCACAGTTTCCAGCTAAGATTTTTAAACTAGAAATGCCTACTAATTCAACTCCCAGAGTCCAAGCCAACGTTTTGGCAACCGTGACACCAATTCGTAAACCTGTGTATGAGCCTGGCCCTTTAGCTACTACTATTCGATTTAGTTCACTGGATTGCCATTGTACATCCTTCATTAATTCATCAATAGCAGGCATCAAGCGTTCGCTATGATTACGTTTGATGTTTGTTGTGATTTCTCCTATAACTTTCTCATCATCTAATACCGCAATACTCATTGCTTGATTCGATGTATCTATTGCTAATACCTTCATGAAACGGCTCCTTTTTGTCCAACTTAATTCTAGCTTTATTTTAGCACATATCTCTTGAAAACTTAAATTCCTAATTTTTAATTAGTCTTATGAAAGCGTATTAGTTGATTTTTTATTTTTAAGAAGTTATGCTTTATTTGTAAGATAATTCTTATCACTTTTCCAAATACTCAACTCTATACGTGATGTATTTGGTCAGTTAAAATTATCGCCGTAAAAAAATCTAGTCTCATAGGAGGAATTGTTCATGGATAAAGATAACGGAATGAAAGATAAAGCTAAAGGTATTAAAGATAAAGTTGTCGGTGAAGCTAAAGACTCATACGGTGACGCAACAAACGACCACAGCAAACAAGCTGAAGGTAAAGCTCAAAAAGCTAAAGGCGAAGTAGAAAAAAAAGTCGGTAAAGTAAAAGACGATTTTAATGATAAGAACAATAAGTAAGAATTAACTTTGTTTCCCCCTAAAGAGTACTGCTAACGTGGTACTCTTTTTAACTTAATTTATTTTTTTAAGGAGGTAATCAGTTGGCTAAAATTTTAATTACTGGAGCGACTGGAACAATTGGAAAAGTCCTAACGTCTCATTTAAAAAACAACCATGAATTAACTTTAGTGGATATTGATTTTTCTGATTCTGACAAAGAACTTGTGGCAGGTACGGCCACAAAAGAATTGGATTTATCTGTTTTGGCTAATTGGAAAGGTTTATTGGACGGGATTGAATACGTCATCCAATTAGCTGGAGACCCTAGTCCAGATGCTGAATTTTACGACAGTCTTTTAGATTTGAATTACAAAATTCCTCATAATCTTTATATGGAAGCTTCAAAAAATGATTCTGTTAAACGAATTATTTTTGCCAGCTCAATTCATGCTGTTGATGCTTATCCACAAAATGTTCAAGTAGCTACCAATGACCCGGTTAGGCCTGCTGACTTATACGGTGTATCTAAAGTTTACCTAGAAGGTTTAGCAAGTCATTACGCTTTTACAACTGGTCTAGAATCGATTGGTCTTCGAATTGGAGACTTCAAAGAAAATGATAAGCCTGCTTTAGATGCACCAGAGGCCATGGCGAATTATTTATCTGGTAGAGATATGTGCCATCTTATTGACTGTTGTTTAACAGCTCAGTTGAAAGAACCTTTCTTATTAGCTAATGGCATTTCCAATAACACTTTTCCCCGTTTAGATATTGATCAAGCGAAAGTGGATATTGGTTACCATCCAAAAGATAACGGATTTAATATGTATGGGTATTTCAAGAATGATTAACTAAAGAAATGGCTTCGTTACTCCCTTATGAGAGAAACGAAGCCATTTCTTAATTAGGACGTGTTTGAAAACTACTAAGACGCATTGCGTCTGCTCAAATAGGAAACTGACTTCAAGTTGGCCGAATGAGGATTTATTGTGCCTACTCAAATAGAAATTGGTTTTGAGTTGATCGAATAAAGACTCATTGCTTCTATTCAAGTGGGAAACGACTTTGAGTGAGTCGAATGAGGGCTTATTGCGTCTACTCAAACAGATAACAATTTTGATTCGGCCTATCGCAGCTATTTTTCTCGTGATAAACTAGTTTTAAAACACCCCCTAATTTTCCCAATCATTGTACTCACTTTTCCGAATCATTTTCACTTCATAAATAGCTTTTATGACGATTGCTACTACTGCACCTATTAATGCTCCAAAAGGACCAAAAACAAGCATACAGACAACTGTTGAGATAAATGTGTACAGAGGTCTTACCCCTATTTCTCTACCTGTCACAAAAGGTTCAGCAATTTGGCGAATCACGGTAACAATGATATAGACCAAGCCTAATTGCCACGCAATAGTTGTATTTCCAATCAAGAAGTGAACAAGTGCCCAAGGAATCATGATAATTCCACTTCCTAAAATAGGGATAATATCGACTACTGCTACTCCTAGAGCTTTTATTCCCCAGTAATCCATTCCTATGATAAAAAATCCAATACATAATAGAATAAATGTTAATGCTGCTAATTTTAATTCTGCTTTGAAATAACCCTTGATCCCTTTTATCGACTTAACCAATATTTCTTTTACATCTTCCATTGTCATCCCTCCTTTTTCCATTTATTTATTTCTTTATTTCATTGTACGAGATTCATCATATTCTGTAATCCAACTTGAGTAGTATCTTTAATCATACAAAAAAATCCTATTAAACGCCAACAGTACGCTACTGCCGTTTGATAGGATTTCCTTCAGTTACTTTTTATTTTTTTAGATGAATGCCATGATTAAGAAATTCAAAACAAACAATAATGTTGAGACCCATAATACAGGATGAATATCTTTACTTTTCCCTTTGACTACTTTAACAATAACGTAGAAAATGAACCCAGCAGCGATACCATATGAAATGCTATAAGATAATCCCATAAAGATAGAAGCAAAGAATGCTGGAATAGCTTCTTCTAAATTGTCCCACTTGATTTCTAAGAATGAAGACATCATCATCACACCGACTAAGATTAAAGATGCAGACGTTGCTTGAGCAGGTACAAGTGCGACTAGTGGTGAGAATAAGCTTGTTAACAGGAATAACACAGCTACAACAACACTTGTTAAACCGGTTCTTCCGCCGGCGCCAATACCAGCTGCACTTTCAACAAAAGTCGTTGTGTTAGATGTTCCAAAAATAGCGCCTACAGAAGTTGCGATAGCATCTGCGAATAAAGCTTTATCCATTTTTGTTTTAAAACCAGTACTATTGTCTAATGCTTCTTCATCTTCTTTAGTAAAGATACCTGTTTTGCGGCCAGTTCCAATAAATGTTCCAATCGTATCAAATACATCTGACAAACTGAAAGCAAAAATAGTCATGATTACTAAAGGCAACCGTGACGCACTACTGAATAAAGAAATCATTCCTTCACTCCCAAATGCAGCACCAAAAGTCGTTCCTAGTTCTGTAAAAGCACTTCCTAAGGAATTAGCTGGGTTAGAAATGACTGAAACGTCTACTACACCCATTGGAATTCCAATAATCGTTGTAACAATGATACCAATCAGAATAGCTCCTCTTACATTTTTCACTAATAAAATGACAGTGATAATCAAACCAATCAAGGCTAATAATGATCCAGGACTTGTAAAATTCACTAATGCAGGAACAATCCCCCCACCAGTTACGACACTTGAAATACCATCCGAATAAGAAGCTGTTGCATCAAAAGGTGCATTATTAATCGTTTGGATATTACCTGGTTCAGAAGTGAACTGAAGGAATCCTGAGTTTTTAATTCCGATGTAAGCAACAAAAACACCAATTCCAGCACTAATCGCATGTTGCAGACTTTCAGGAATCGAACGAATAATCATTTTACGTATCTTTGTTACCGTAATTAATATATTAAACAGTCCACAAAGAAAGACCATTGCTAAAGCTTCTTGCCATGTAAAACCTAGTGCAAAGACAACTGTATAAGTAAAGAAAGCATTCAATCCCATACCTGGTGCCTGTGCATAAGGTACATTTGCAAATAATCCCATCACTAACGTTCCAATAGCCGCAGCAATCAAAGTTGATAAGAAAACAGCTTGTGAAGGCATCCCCGTTAAAGAAAGAATTGCCGGATTGACAAAAATAATATAAGACATTGCGAAGAAAGTCGTTAGTCCTGCTGTAATTTCAGTACCTACCGTCGTTCCATTTTCTTTTAATTTAAAAAACTTTTCCATTTTACTATATCCCCACTTTATTTATATTACAAAGTGAACCGTACTAGTTAAATCTACTGAGTTTCAGTCTTTCTACCTAACTGTTGGTAAAGCAATAATTACAAAAACAATATAAATAATCACAGTTATCCCAATGCATCTAATGTATCTCTAAATAAACTAAAATGAGTTTATTTAGAACCAATAGTCTGAACATTTACGGTGTTCGGTAGAAACTTAAAGCCCATATCGCTTAATTATATTCGGTTCTAAACATTGCAAGTTAATTATATAAGATGATTTTTTATAAAACAACCTTAAAATGTATATTACATTAAAAAAATCAGTTGATTGTTCGTGTTTTACTCGAAATTCGCTATTATATCACTATTTTGTTTAATTACCGTCATTTTTACTCTTATTTGTTTCTAATTCTCAACCGCTTTCTTTTTCCCATCACTTATTTTCAACAAGCGTTATCTTTTCTAATTTTTCTTTAAATACGTTACAATAGACTCAAACAATACAGGAGGGAATTATTATGGATTTCACACAGGTAAAAGGGTATAGTGAATTAGATTCAGGTCAAATCAGCTGGTTGACCAACGTTTATGCGCAACACATGGACACATTGGATGATCCTCCTAAATACACTAAAGAAAATATTGATGAAGTCCTATGGAATAATGAACTTCAAACAATGGATGTTCACTTTAACAATGGTGAAATTGTTCATTACAGCAGTAATGGAGATTGGCATTACGAATAAATTCGCTTAAAAAACGGCCACTTACTTTTGATGAAATAAATCATCAAAAGTAAGTGGCCGTTTTTTTATTAGAAACACCGCTCTTCTCAGACCAAAAAACATGAGGCTAGCGAAACTTGTTAGTTAATCTATTCGTCATACTGATTTAACTAAGTCATTGTAACGAATTCTTCAGCTCCAGTAGGGTGAATCGCTACTGTGTTGTCAAAATCAGCTTTTGTGGCACCCATTTTAATGGCTACTGCAAATCCTTGGACCATTTCGTCTAACCCTTTTCCAAGTCCATGCAAGCCAACAATTTTTTCGTTTCCTCCTTGGCAAACCAATTTCATATAAGTTTTTTGTCGGTTAGCTGTTATGGAACTATGCATAGAAGTAAAAGTAGATGTGTACACTTTGATATCTGCTTCTCCATACATTTCTTTAGCTTCTTCCTCAGACATACCAATCGTTCCAATTGGTGGATGACTAAAGATAACCGTTGGAATATTCGTGTAATCTAAAAATGAATTTGGTTTGTTATTAAATAAACGTTCAGAAAGTCGACGTCCTGCAGCTATAGCCACAGGCGTTAATTCAATATGTCCGGTCACATCTCCAATAGCATAAATATTTTTGGCCGTTGTATTTTGGTATTGGTCCACTGTAATGTATCCACCAGCATTTAATTCTACATCCGTTACTTCAAGGTTTAAGTTTTTTGTATTTGGTTGACGGCCAATCGCCCATATAAGTGTATCTGTTATATGAGTAGATCCGTCTTCAAAGTGGATCGTTAAAGTGCCGTCTTCATTTTTTATGACTTCTTTAGGAATAGAATGAGTATGCAAAGTTGCACCTTCTCTGGCCATTGTTTCAACCAGTCCTTCCACAATGATTGAATCAAAGTTCCGTAATGGAGCGTGCTTTCTAACAAATAAATGAGTATCTGAACCTAACCCATGTAACACACCTGCTAATTCAACAGCAATATAACCTGCACCAATAATCGCTACTCGTTCAGGTAATTCCGTTAATTCAAAGAATCCATCTGAATCAATTCCATATTCTGCACCAGGAATTTTTGGTAACTCAGGACGTCCGCCTGTTGCAATCAAAAAGTGATCAGCAGTTAGTTGCTCACCATTTACTTCAATCGTATGTGCATCAATAAATTTCGCGTATCCATTGATCAATTCAACGTTGTTGTTAGTTAAGTTTTTTTGATAAATCGTGTGTAGACGCGAAATATAATTTTCTCTATTTTTTACTAATTTTTCAAAATTCAATTGACTATCTTTGATTGTAATACCATAGTCTTCTGCATATAATTTCATATCATCTAGCATTTGAGCGCCATGCCACATAACTTTTTTAGGCACACACCCTACATTCACACACGTTCCACCAATAGCATTTCCTTCAATCAAAGCAACGCTTGCTCCATGCATTCCTGCACGGTTAGCAGAAGCAATCCCGCCACTTCCTCCACCAATTGCAATATAATCATAATGTTTACTCATTTTATAAATTCCTACTTTCTTCCATATGCTTACTTAAGTATAGCGAATTATTAGTCACAAAGAAAGGAGAAGCTTTTGCAAGATTCATTTGCTCGTGTAATTATTCTGCAAGATTCTTAACCTCTTCTTTAAAATGGATTTAATAAGTGAGCTGTTTATGCATTTATTTTTTAGTTGTTGCTACAGGATCTGCTGGCATAATAATATTCAAGATTAATGCTACTAAACAACTTATTACAATCGCTGATTCTCCAAATAAAATTGCTACTAAATCGGGTAAACCTGCCATCGCTTCAGGAACTTGAGTTAATCCTAATCCAAATACTAAAGAAAGACCAATGATTACTTTTGAACGATCTGTTAAAGGCTCTGCCGTTAATATACCAATTCCTGTTAGTGTAATTTGAGAAAAAATGATAATAGAAGCTCCACCAATAACTGCTTGTGGTAAAGTAGAAATCATCGCTCCAAACTTAGGGACTAACCCAGCAGCTATTAAAAAGACTGATCCAACCGCTACAATATAACGACTCATCAACTTAGTAAAAGAAATCATCCCAACATTTTGACTAAAAGAGGTGTTCGGTAAAGAATTGAACATAGCTGCTAATGCAGAAGTCACTCCATTTGCTATGATAGATCCAGATAGTTCTTTATCTGTTGGCTCTCTATCTGACCCACCCATCGTTATTGCGGTAACATCTCCAACTGTTTCTACTGCTGTAACGACAAACATAATCAACATAGGTGCGATAGCACCCCATTGAAACGTCAATGGGAAATAAAGAGGTTGAGGCAATGAAAACCAAGTTGCTTCTTTTATTGGACCAAATTCAACCATGTTAAGAGCAACCGCCACAATATATCCTATAACAATAGCAATTAAAATAGATGATGTTTTAGCCATACCTTTACCGAATTGATTTAAAATTAAAACTAAAAACATAACAAATAAAGAAACTGACCAATTTTTCATTGAGCCAAACGTTTCAGACCCATTTCCACCAGCCATAGCTTGAATACCTGTTGGGAGTAAGGATAAACCAATCGTCAACACGACTGTTCCCGTAACAACTTTTGGAAAAAATCGTCTTAAGGGTTGTAAAATAAATCCTAATCCTGCACAAAAGAGCCCACCAACGAATGTAGCTCCTAGTAAACCAGAGATACCGTATCCACTAGCGATTGAAATATTAGTTGGTAAAAAACCAAAACTAGTTCCCATTACAACAGGAAGCTTAGCCCCAACTTTCCAGATTGGGTAACACTGTATTAACGTCGCTACCCCAGCCATTACCATTGCACTTTGGACTAAAACGGTTAAATCTCTGCCGGAAATTCCAACTACTTTTGCTACAATTATTGGAACGGCTATATTACCTAAAAACATGGCGAAGATATGTTGCAACCCTAGCGGAACTGCTTCCCTCAATGGAGGAATACCATCTACATCATACTTGCTTCTATTAAAGGGTTTATTTCTCTTCATCGAAGAAAGAAAGTTCATTTAATCAGCTCCTAATTTATACTTATAACTCACGCCTGACTCCGTCGGATACCTTCAATTTTTTCTATTTTCAAATGTTTTCTACTAATTTTCCGACCGCAAAATCAGGTCCTCTATCTTTAGATACGTTGCTCCAATACGTTAGCTCTTTATGATCTTGACTTTTTAATTTTAAAAGAGCAGCTACCAATTTTTCTTCTGTAAACGTGTTCGGATCCAATATTTCAGCTAATTGTTTCTTTTCACAATCATAAGCAATATTAAATTGATCGCTTGAAAAAGGTAAAATAATCATTGGTTTGCCATAATAAAGTGCTTCAGTAAAGGTATTGCAACCTCCGTGAAAAATGACGCTATCCATATAAGGCATTAAAGCTTTTTGTGGAATAAATTCTTCAATAATAACAGAATCAGAGCGATATTCGTTTAATTTTCCAGCATTACTTCCTGCTGAAACAATCAAAAGTGAATCTGGATTAGCTTTCTTTGAGCCGATTATTAACTTTTCAAGTACATCCACTCGATTAGATAGAAATGTTCCTAGAGTAATTAATAGTCTATTCTTTTTATCTTTTATTTTGTTTTGCCACTCTTCATCGAGTGTCTCTTCTTCAAAGCAATTACCCATAAAAATTTTATTGGGTAACTGATTAGTATCTTCAATCGAGTCAAAATCAAAATAATTATAAAGGATTGCTTTATCTGAAACTAGACTAAACGCATTTTCTATTGGTTTACGATTGCTCGAACTTTCTTCTATCATTGTATTAAAAATTTTTGTAAATTCGTTTTGAGTTTTTCTTGAAACTTGTTTTAACTCGTGTAGCTGTTTTTGATTCACAGGTATTACAGAAGGCCAATCATTAGGGACACCATAGTTCTCATTCTTCATTGGAATCGTTCGTGGATGAGGTGGACAAAATGTTACAAAAGGAAGCTCTAAGGTATACAATCCTAAAGTAACTCCATAGGATAAAATATCCACCACATATAAATCTACCTCTAAAGAATCAGCTATTTTTTTGATTTTCGAAACGAGTTCCTCCGGTTTATAAAGCATGTCTTTTTTTCTATGCTTAGACTGTGTAATGAGCGTTTCGACAGCTCCTTCTCTGGTTGATTCAAAAAACTCATCTAATCTATCTTTTTCTGAATCAGGCTGGTTCGTGATTTCAGCTTTGCTAATATTTTTATTTTTACTGATATCTATTTCATAAAAAGATAAGTTTGCTTGTTCAACTTGATTTCTAAACTCACTGCTACACCCAAACGTTACCTCTTTCCCGATTTTTTTAAAACTCTTCGCAAGAACTAGTAAAGGCGTAAAATGAGAATAAAAAGGAGGACTTATAAAAAACAGATGATTAGCGTTCATTCACTTTGCTCCTTTCGAATGATAAATAAAACAATAAAAATTCTTTAGCTATTTCTTCCATAGAAAAACGGTCTTTGACGGTTTTTTCTCCAGCATCTTGTATTTTTTTAAAAGCTGCCGGATTATTTTTCAATCGCTGAATAATGAGTTCTGTTTCTTCAGAAATGGTTTGCCAATTGGAAGTATCAATTAAAAATCCATTGACATCATTCTCTAAATAACTTTTTACGCCTCCTCTTTCAGGTCCTAGCACCAAGAACTTTTGTGATAAGGCTTCTAGAATAGCTATTCCAAATTCTTCTTTTTTACTTGAACAAAGATAAATTTGTGGATAATTTTCTTGATGCTCCATAATTTCATTTTCAATCATTCTTATGTTTTCATTTGACAAAGCACCAATATGACAGAATTTATCTCTCAGATGTGGGTGTTCAGTGAAGTATTCTTCAAATGAATGAATCATTTTCATTTCTTCATTACTAGGATTCTCTATATCTCCACCAATCAGCAATAAGTTATACACATCTGAGATGCTCGAATTTCCCCATGCTTTTAACAATTCATCTTGAGATTTTAGCTGTTCTAACCTCCCTACATTTAAAATAATTGGTCGATCAAAAAATTCTTTTTTCAAATTGACTTCTTTTAATTCTTTGTTATGAGTTGATTTCTCATCACTATTTTTTGAATTCCCATCAACTTTTATTCCTTCACTAATCATCCACACGGTTTCTTTTTTATCTTCTTTAAGTAATTGTGGGAAATAAGATTCTAATTCTTTTCCCATTATATGATTACCTATTCCAACTATTTGATCACTTTCAAAAATTAATTCGTCACCTATCTTTATTTTATTTAATTTTTGAAAAAAGTCATTCGCATCAAAGGATTTTAATGTTCCATCGTTATTGATCATGTTTCGATGCGGATCCGGCGTTAAGGTGAAAACTAATTTTTTACCTAATTCCTTGCTTAAAAGTGCTACTGCTTTTGACGCATTATCTAAATAGCGAACATGAAAAATATCTGGTTCAATTTCTAATTTCTTTAAGAACCTATCAATTGCTCTTTTAATAAATTGTTCCTTTTTTAAATAAGGATCTTTAATTGTTTCATCGATATAGATAGGGACTCTCAGAAATAAATGGTTATCAGAGTAAAAATTCATCAGGGATTTATTATGGGACCATTCATTTGTAATTGTTAAGGTTACAACTAGAGAAACTTCTTTTGACTTAGACAACTCACTTCCTAGTGTCTTCAAAAATACCGCCATTCCACCATTATTGCCTTTTCCACTATTCTCAAAATCGCCATAGAACATTGATTGTAAAATTGTTAGCCCATTATGCTTAACGAGTTGTTCTCTATTGATGATAGCCATATAATCACTGAACAATTTTTTATTTGTTTGAAAAGGAATTAGACGTTCAATGTCTTCATAATTTAGTTTTTCTAGTGAATAAAGCTCTACCAATAAATCTATCAACTGAATTTTAATATTAATTGGATAATCTTCTTTCAGCCACTCATATATAATTGATTCAAATCCCTCTACTTTAAAATGATAAAGATAGTCTATTACTATCGAGAAAACATCCAACTGCTTTATGTGGTAGGTTACTAAATTTCCCACCATTTCTTTAGTCAATACGTCCCTACCACATTCAATACAACTATCTATTAAGGCATAAACAATTGCTCCATTTGTTTTCTCTTTAGACAACAGATTAATCACTTCTTTATCGAAACCTTCCTGAGTAAGAAGGTTATTGTTGTCCATAACTAACTTTACTAGATACCGATCTAGGTAGTCGTTTTGCCCTAAATAAGCAAGACCTTTAATCAGTTCACTCTCTTCTAGTTCTTTTTTTGTACTGAGTTGTATAATCTCTTTAAACGATTTTAAAAGGATTTCTAATTTTAAAGTATCCACAAGATTCTCTTCTTGATATTTCTTTAAAAAGAATAAAGGGAATGAAGAATTCTGTTCTTTCTCAAAATAATTATTCCTCAATTCGATAAACTTATTCATGGTTTACCACCTTTCTAAAAGAAATCGCATTCACCTTATTCATTCAACTACTGACATTTTTTCTGTTTCAAAACGATGTTTTTAACTAAACTCTTAGAAAATATTATAGCATAGTGCCATAGTAACCGTTAAAGAACCGACTTTGTTTATTCCTGTAGGGCCTGCCCAACTACCTAGTGAATCTAATAAAAACTTAGGAACTAATAATAAATGAATATTACCGTTCCTTAAGTTTTCGAAATTTGTTGTATCACATATTAAAATGATTTTTTTAGCGTAAATTCATCGAAGAATACGTTATATTTAATGCCATTGCTTTATCAGCAACCATTTTATTAATGGCTTTATAATAAAATAAATACGAAGCAGTCCCGAATAAGGCTGCTAACAAATAGGATAATTTTGTAAGGCATAACTTTCATTCAACTCTTTTTCACTAGCTTCCAAAAAAAACGATTGTACTCCTATCCATTAGCATATAAACATCACTATCGTCGTCACAAGGGATAAAACCGTTATGTCTGATTGCTCCAATTAAGATTCCTACGAAAAGCTGGTACTAGATTTTATATTTTTCACACAATTGATTAAACTATAATAGAATTTCTACCTGAATGTTTTGTGCCTCTTTAATGCCGACACTTAATCCGAGAATGTGAGTTCATTTTTTTTGCAAATGAAAGATAAGATGATTTTTCCCATTTTTTTCGATTTACAAATCATTCTTCATTTAAGATTGGATAAGGTATAATAGGATTGAATGATTTTTAGGAGGGATTTTTTGAAAAAAGATACATCTTTTTATTGGACACTATTTTTATCTACTTTTACATTAAGTGCTTTTACTTTTGGCGGTGGGTACGTAATCGTTCCACTGATGCAAAAACGTTTTGTAGCTGAATTAAAGTGGATTGATGAAGAAGAAATGCTTGATTTGGTAGCCATTGCTCAATCTTCTCCCGGCCCAATTGCCGTTAACGCTTCTATTATTATAGGGTACCGAATGGCTGGCATTCGAGGGGCACTTTTATCTGTAATCGGTACTTCTTTACCACCTTTAATCATTATTACAATCGTTTCCTATTTTTACTTAGCTTTTCGTGATAATCCTATTGTAAATGCTGTCTTATTTGGTATGCAGGCTGGCGTCGCCGCTGTTATCGTAAATGTGGTTATAAATATGGTTAAAGATATAACAAAAAACAAACTAATTTTGCCTATTGTCGTCATGATCTTATCGTTCATTGCAGCAGCATTTACTTCAATCAATATTGTCGTCATTTTGTTTATTTGTGGAGCTATAGGGGCTTACACGACCCATAAAGAGACACAAAAAACTAAAGGAGGACTAAAATAAATGATTTATTTGCAATTATTTTGGAGCTTCTTCCAAGTCGGTGCTTTAAGCTTTGGGGGCGGTTATGCCGCATTGCCATTGATTCAAGAACAAGTAATTGAGCAACACAATTGGTTGACAAGTACCGAGTATATTGATGTATTAACTATTTCACAAATGACTCCTGGACCGATTGCTTTGAACGCTTCAACTTTTGTTGGTACAAAAGTTGCTGGAATTCCTGGCTCCCTCGTTGCTACTCTAGGTTGTATCACACCTTCTGTTATCATTGTTTTGTTGTTAGCAGTTCTTTATTACAAATACAAAGGTCTCTCTTTAGTACAAGGAGTCATCAAAGGGTTGCGCCCAGCTGTAGTCGCTTTAATTGCTTCTGCTGGATTGTCAATTTTATTAACGGCTTTGTTTAATAAAGATACTCTTCCAATTCAATGGGCTGAATTAGATTTAATTTCTTTAGTTCTATTTATGATAGGTTTAGTTTTGTTACGAAAAACCAAAATTGGTCCTATCTATGTCATGTTAGCAGCTGGTCTGGCTAGATTAATCATTTATGGTTTAACGACTCTTTAGATCAAATTGTTTTCCAGAAAGCAGGTGTCTATATGTTTGAATTGGAATATAGCGAAATTTTTCTTCGCTTGATAATGTCTGTTGTGTTTGGAAGTACTATTGGATATGAACGTGAAATAAAAGGCCATGATGCTGGTTTACGAACACATATATTGGTCTGTGTGGGTGCATGTATTATTACTTTAGTTCAGTTGCAAGTAACTTACAGCACGGTTGAAATGGCATTAAGTGAATCAGATTTAACGCAAGTTTTAAATACAGATATGACACGGATGCCAGCTCAAATCATTAGTGGTATTGGATTTTTAGGCGCTGGTACGATTATCGTAACGAAAAAAAGTGTGACAGGATTAACCACGGCTGCTTCTATTTGGACTGTTGCTGGTTTAGGTATAGCGGTAGGAATGGGAAGCTATTTTCTAGCTTTAATCGGATGTTTGATTATCTTACTCGTTTTACGTGTCATAAAAAAAGTATTTCGTGTTCAAAGTTCGAAAAGAATTGAAATTTATTATACAAACCGTGAAGAAACTAAAAAGTTTTTGACCCGTTACTTTGCCAATATGAGCATTAATGTCCTTGGTTTAGATTACAGCGTAGATACAAATAACGTAGAAAAAAATAGTTACATCAACCTTTATACACTTAGTTTGCCAGACACTATTTCCATTTCTTCAGTAGTAGAAGATCTTTCTGAATTTGAACATATTCGTCGAATTCATACATTAAGAGAAAATTAATTGTAAAATTTTCAAAAAAAGAACAAAAGTGAAAACTCACTTTTGTTCTTTTTTTACGCTATAAAATTGACGGTGTCTCTCTAGTGTTTATTCAAAAACAACTGGTTAATCACTACTAAACCAATTCCTACTAAAGAAAGTATGGCTCCTAGAACTAAAAATGGCGGTTGATACGTAAAGGTAACTTCTGAATTTCCAGCTGCTAGCGGAAGTCCAATGAAGCCTTCATTAACTATAAGCGTTTCAACCTTCTCTCCATTCACTGTTGCTTTCCACCCCTTAGTATAAGGAATCGTTGTGGATAAAATAGACGGTTCACTCATTGTAATTGAGCCGTTAACTTTTTTATTATTAAAAGTATCAATGTTTAATTGATTGTCTCTTTTTTCCGCAACTCTAGCTGAATACTCTTCATCTAATGGAACAATAAAGACTGTAATATCTTTCAAAGCATATTTTCCTGCTTTAGAAAATTGAAGGGTGAGTGTATCATCTGTGCTGTCTTCATCTTGGTATCCCATATTAAACAACATTTTTGATCGCTTAATGTAAGAGCTAAAACTTAGCACATCGGATTGGCGGATGGATTTTTTCCGTTCGCCTAATGCTACTCTAGCCGTAAAACTTGTTGGCGTTCCAGTAAGTGGATCACTCACGCTTGGTGTGAAATCCAATCCTTCCAAGTATACGTAGACTTCAGCATTTCTTAGAATAGTGGGGTCCTCTAATAACAACTCAACTTCTCCATTCTCTTCTTTTACCGTTATCCCGTCTTTTTCGACGCTAACGTTGCTTTGATTCTTTGGACTTATTTGGACTTCTTTACTTTCAACATTTAACGGTTGGGCAAATACGGTTAAGTCCACTGGATCCACTTCTTTTTCATCTATAACAACACCATAAGATAAGAATTGTTCTTTTTCAATAGGATTCATCTTTTCAAATGATTCATACGTTAAATAAGTGGCATTAGCATAAGCAAATGGGAAATAATTTTGAGTTTCAGCTACACTAAAAGTTGAACTTTTATCGGATAGTTCTTCCACTACTTCATATCCATATGGAAGATAGGCTTCATTTTTTTTCTCTGTCAGAATGTAACGGATACCTAAAAAATTATTGGCAATTTGACGGTCGTCGAAGCCATTTCTTAAAGGTTGGATCAGTTGAAATTGACTTGTTTCTAATTGTCGGGCAAAATTTGAAATATATCCATTTGATACCGATAAATAAGAATTCAGTCCCATTTTTTCTAAGATGATCAGTTGGTTTTTCACATGGTTATCTTTACTTGTCACTCCGATTCGAGAAATATCATCATCTTTTGGCAGTTCCTGCTCAAGCCCATCAAAAGTTGATAAATACTCTTCATCTATTGTTCCATAGTCAACGGATAACTCGATTGAATTTTGTCCCCAGGGATAATAGTAATCCATTGCATTGTAGCCTAAATTCACCATAATGAGGACCAGCAAAGAAGCAGAATAAAGCCATTTAGAGCGGATTGTCAGCGTCCTTTTGTCCTGTTGTGTATTTTCTACGACTACTATCAGCCACATCATGCCTGCAAAGATCAATGGAGTGATAAAAGCTGTTCTAAATTCGGTAAACTGAACCATTACAACAATTGCTCCACTGTAAATTAGGAGCATCCAGCCCATAGCTGTATACTCGTTTTTCTTTAATTTGAACCGATTATTGTAAAGCATAGCAGCTCCTAAAGAACTAAACAAAGGGATGGCAAACGTCCATCGATTGTATGGACCTGCAAAGCCGTTCATAATAGAACCAAATACTGGCAATACTAACATTACTGCAAACAAACCTAGACTAGCTGAAATAAAGCCGAATTTTTTTCGTTTTATCCAAAGCATAGGAAGCAATAATAATGCAAAAGAAGAGAATCCAAATACCGTCCATAGGTACCGTTCAGAAATAAATAAATTTAGAATCAAAGACCAATAGTACTTAACAGGGTAAACAAGCAGTCCACTGGCAAACTTTCCAGGTTCTCTTGAAGACTGTAGGAATCCCCCTACAATCGGGACAAATAAAGCACATGAGAGCAATAACCCAATCAAATAAGAATAAACGGCTTTCCAAACATAATTCAGTAAATGTTTGATGGGTTTCTTTCCATAAAGATGAAAATACCGTATAACAGCATAAATAAAAATCAGTACACTCAACATATAAAAGAAATAGAAATTGCTGCACGCACTGAGAAATATGATTGCAATAAAGAATGTGTTTGATTCATTGTGCAGAATCTTTTCGATCCCAATGCACAATAACGGGAAAAATAGCATCGGCATGAGGAAAAATGGATGCCTCGTGACATTTAAAACAACATAAAAAGCAAAGGTATACATCACTGTACCGACTAAAGCACCCGAGCTGCCGACTTGCATCCTGCGACAATAAAATAAAAAGGCAACTCCTATAGCGTAAACACGTAGCAATACCAACACATGGTAAGCAAGTTCAGTCATACTTGCGGGAAACAGCAACCCAAGATAAACAAACGGATCCCCGACCACATAATACCCATAAGCACTTAGTACATCTGCTCCCATACCGTTTGTCCAGTCCCAAAAGGGGAAACCAGCTGCTGGGTCTGCAAAATAATCTTTGATTATAGTCAGGTAATCTTTAAAAATTAAATAGTGCTGTGAAAATCCATCACCTTCCCAGATAAATGATTTTTGCAACACTACAAAGTAACTATAAATACCAATAATCATAATTAAAAATAATCCAGTAAAGAGAGCAAAAGTTTGTTTAGTGATTTTTTTTTCTTCAAATAAATTTCTGCCAAGGTTTTTTAGCACTTACTTCACTTCCCTTGTTTGAAAATAAAAAATTTACTAAAGACATAGTTCAAAGCAACAACAATGAATTGTGTAATGATTTTTGCCAAATTAGCATCTATATCTAGTCCATCAACCAGAAGCCACATGCTTCCCATATCAAATACAGCCGATAATAAACGAAAAGACACAAATAAACTAAATTCTTTCAGCCATAATTGAAAAGTTGGTGTTTCTGATTTAAACACATATTTTTTATTGGTAAAAAAGGCAAATAAAATTGAAACAATAATGGCAATGGCATTTGCAACTAAGTAATGCGCTCCAAAAATAGAATCAAATAAATAAAATACAACAATATTAACCGCGGTCGTTAGGCCGCCAAAAATTAAATAACCAATTACTTCTTTGTATTTGCTGATGAGTTTTTTTATCTTAGTCATTTCTACCGTCCATCTCTTTCTTTAATTCTTTTGTTTCATCGGAATCTGTTTTACCTTTTTCACTTTCATTTTCTGAATACTCTTGGATAAAGTAAACTGGCCGTTCCTTCGTTTCAACAAAAACGCGCCCTAAATATTCACCAATGATTCCAAGTGAAATGAGTTGAATACCACCTAAAAATAAAATACCCGCAATTAAGGATGGGTATCCCGCTACTGTTGTTCCAAATAAAGCCGTTTTTATAATTTCAATAGCTAAGTAGATAAAGGCAAATATTGAGATGATGCAGCCAATAATTGACCAGATTCTTAAAGGAATCGTACTATAAGAAGTTATTCCGTTCAATGCTAAATTCATTAAAGCCGAAATTTTCCATTTTGTTTCTCCAGCCGCTCTAGCTTCTGCTATATACGAAATTTCTTTCTTTTTAAATCCTATCCAGCCATACATTCCTTTGGTATATCGCTCATGTTCTCTCAGTTGTCTTAAAGCTTCAACACATTTTTTATCCAATAATCTAAAGTCTCCAGCTTGAGGATAAACTTTTACTTTAGCTACTTTTTGCAACACGCGGTAGTACATATTAGACGTCCATTTTTTTAACCATTTTTCTCCTTGCCGTTCTTTTCGAACAGCGTAGACGTCATCATAACCTTCTTCCCACCAATGGATCATTTCAGCGAATGTTTCTGGCGGTTGCTGTAAATCAGCATCTATAATGATTAGCGCGTCTCCATTAGCATAATCAAATCCTGCTAACATGGCTGTTTCTTTGCCAAAATTGCGTGACAAATCAACATATTGTACGCGTGGGTCTTTTTGCTTGAACGCTTTTATTTGTTCAAGTGTTCGGTCTTTACTGCCGTCGTTCACAAATAGAAATTCAAATGTATATTGAGATAACTCTCCACAAACCGCATCTAATTTTTTGTACATTTTGTCAATAACTGCCTCTTCATTATAAGCAGGAATCAATATTGTAATAGTTTTCATTCAATCTAACCTTTCATTACCATCCTTCGAACTTTGTCAGGCTTATGTTCGTTTCCTATCCAGTATATCTTACAAGAAAATAGACGTCTAATTTTGACACTTTAAATGAGAATATTCTCTTAAATCGCTATACGTATGCGGTTTCATTTCATAAAGATAGAAAAAAACGGAGTAGAAAGCCTGCTCCGAATAAAAAGTATTCTTTTTTTTAAGCTCTTTAACCTTCTCCTTTTTCGAATGAAGGGTATAAAGACATACCTCCATCAACAAATAGCGTAATACCAGTTACGTAGCTCGACTCATCAGAAGCTAACCAAGCTGCTGCAGCTGCAACTTCTTCTGGTTTTCCGATGTAATCTAGTGGGATCATTTTTAACGTCGCTGCTTTTTGTTTTTCATCTTCAAATTTTTCAGCATTGATAGGTGTATTGATTGCTCCAGGAGCAATGCTATTGACGCGTATTCCTTTATGAGCATATTCTAGGGCAATTGTTTCATTGAATCCTTTCACTCCGGCTTTACTAGCTGAGTAGTGGGCAAATGTTGGCCATGGAATACGTTCATGTACTGAAGACAGATTAATGATATTTCCTTTTTTATCGTGCTCTAAGAAATGATTCAAGGCTGCTTTAGATCCTAGAAAAACACCGGTCAAGTTCACATCAATTACTTTATTCCAGTCTTCTAAAGTTAACTCGTGTGTTGGAACTTGATTCTCCATACCCGCATTATTAATCCATAAATCTAACTCACCAAAATTAGAAATCGCCGCATCTAGCAAAGTTTGTATGCCTTCTTCACTGCTTACATCTGCTTGCACTGCAACAGCTTCTCCACCAATTTTTTTCAATTCTGCTACCGTTTCTTCGGCACCCTCTTTATCGCTGTGGTAATTGATTACAACTTTCATTTTTTCTTCAGATAATCGTCTAGCAATCGCATTTCCGATTCCTTTTGAGCCGCCTGTAACGACTGCAACTTTTCCTTTTAAATCGTTGTACATCTAACTCCTCCTATTATTTTCATTTAATAAAAGCTACATTAAGTATAGCTCACCAAAAATACAGCGTCTATTTTCGACACTCAGCCTCACCATTAACCTGATTTAATCGTTCAGCTTATTATTCGCTTTTAAACAAAACAAGAGTAAAATGTAAACTAAAGAGGATTCATGTACACCATTAATTACAGGAAGTAGGGATTAAATTGAAACTTATTTTTGTGCGACACGGATTGAGTGAATGGAACAAGTTAAATCAATTTACCGGATGGATGGATGCTGATTTAAGTGAGCAAGGGTACGAAGAAGCTCGCAAAGCCGGACAAAAAATCAAAAAAGCAGGAATTGAATTTGATTTTGCTTTCACATCGGTCTTAAAAAGAGCCATTAAGACTTGCCACATCTTATTAGAAGAATCAGATCAATTGTGGGTTCCAGAAGTAAAATCATGGCGCTTGAATGAACGCCATTATGGAGCTTTGCAAGGGTTAAATAAACAGGCTACTGTTGAAAAATTTGGCCCGGAACAAGTTCAAATTTGGCGCCGTTCTTATGATACTTTACCGCCATTATTGAAACCAGATGATCCTAATTCCGCTTTAAATGATCGTCGTTATGCGAATCTTCAAAAAAGAACCATTCCAATGGGTGAAAGTTTAAAAGTCACTTTAGAACGTGTGATTCCTTTTTGGGAAGATCACATTGCACCAGCCATTCTAGATAACAAAACGGTACTCATTGCTGCTCATGGAAACTCCATTCGAGCTTTAATCAAGTATTTAGAAGAAATACCAGATGATGAAATCACGGCATTAGAAATTCCAACAGGTCAACCACTCGTTTATGAACTGAATGAAGAATTGGCTGTAACTAAAAAATATTATTTAGACTAGGGTGTGTTTTAAAACTAGTTTATCTCGAGAAAAATAGCTGCGGTAGGCCGAATCAAAATCGTTATCTGTTTGAGTAGACGTAATAAGTCCTCATTCGACTCACTCAAAGTCGTTTTTCATTTGAGTAGACGCAGCGAGTCTTTATTCGATTAACTCAAAACCAATTTCTATTTGAGTATGCACAATAAGTCTTTATTCGACCAACTTGAAGTCAGTTTCTATTTGAGCAGACTCAATGAATCTTAGTAGTTTTCAAACACGTCCTAATCAAAAAGTCATCCCTTACGAAAAGAGATGACTTTTTTGCTTTTTTCTATCTAGTTTTTTTGAGCAACACTTGCTCTGCATTTTTCTACTTCAGCTAACGCTTTTTCTAAATGATTCTTATGCCATTTGGTTCCTGTAGCTAGTTTATTTATTTTTAAAGGCAGAATTTGTTCACCGGCTGTAAAGGTTACCTTGTGTAGCAGCATATTTTTTCCTACTTCCACCGAATCTAATTCTTCAAACGGGATGATAAGCGGTTCTTTCTTGTAATCCATTTTACCTGTTACTTTATGAACGGGCAATAAAATAACTTTATCTTGCTCCATACATAACACAAAGTAAGACCCTTTTAACAACTGAGCATAAGCTCCAAATACCAATAAGGAACCTGTAGAAGGCATGATTTGTGCCCATACAGCTGTACTCTCTGTCATTGGATTCAATAAACTATTGGCATCTAAGTACGCTATTATCTCTTTTTCTGATAACATTAATCCCATCTTGTTCCCTCCCTTTTATCATTTAACAGACTACTTTAAAAATCTATTAAATCCTTTTCGATTTTAAAAATGCGTTCAACAAACTAGCCCACCAAACTAATCTGTCTTTGAGATATAACTAAATTCAGTATAACATTCCGTATTATCGATCACTATTTTTAACTATCGGTACTAGATGAGTCTATCCTCACACTCATATGGGATGAAAAAAAGGCTGTTTGATATTTTCTGCTTATTAAAGTGCAGTCTTCTACACTAAAGAAGTCCGGCATGTTAAAATCATACTAACTAAACTTTTCAGGGGGATGAGTAACATGTTAGAAAAAACGCTTGTATTAATTAAACCAGATGCTGTTGAACGAAATTTAATCGGAAATATTTTAGTAGAATATGAAAGAAATGGTCTGAAGGTCCTAGATATGAAATTAATCCATGCCACTACAGCATTGGCAGAGCAACATTATGCAGAACATAAAGGAAAACCTTTTTTTAACCGCCTAGTTTCTTATCTTACAAGAAGTCCATTAGTTGCTCTTATTTTGGAAGGCGAAAATGTTATCAGCCGCGTTCGAACTTTAAATGGAACAACAGATCCTGAAACCTCCCAAGACAATACGATTCGTGCGTTGTACGCTCTTAGTATGTCTGAAAATGCTGTACACGCTTCTGACTCGAAAGAAAGTTCAGTTCGAGAACGTGCCATTTGGTTTAGCTAAAAGCTGTTCTCACTAAAAGAATCTTTTTTAGTGTGGAACAATTGGGGCTGTGAGAACAAACTAAATTTCTTCCGGAATGAATCCTTTACAGGACTACAAGCAATCTTTATTCCTTCAGCATTTCATGGCATAAGGAGTCCCTAATCATTCTGAGCAAACCTTGGTTTTTCATCATTATTTAGTTTGCCAAATTATTAAAAAATAACTCATTTATTTAACTCCTCTTTATTGTATACTTAAGAAAAGCTCTACTATGGGAGGAAAAAAATGAAAAAGACTTTTTTATTTTTGATGAGTTCTCTGTTTTTAAGTGCTTGCACAACAACCAGTACCTTACATACATTTTCAATTGATGCCCGAACAAAAGATGTTGCTCTGGAAAACTTAGTGATTGTATCCAATGGTGCTGAATTATACATTCAGCCAACCTATCAACTATTTGCTATTGAACATACAAATAGCGACCCTGTTGATTTAGTTAAACAAGCTAGCTTTGGTCTATATGATGAAGAAGATACTCTTTTTTACTCAGTCAATATGGGCTCAAATCAAGCAGGCGTTCTTGACACACGCACTAATCCATTAGAAGGTGATTTAGTTGGTTTTACTGTACCTTCTAAAAATATAGAAACTGGAAAAAATATTAGTATTGAATTTACATATGAGAAAAACAATCAAGAAATTACAAAAAAAGTAGAGGTCGCTCTTCAAGAAAGCAAATAATACGACATTTATAGCCTAAAGAACAGGGAAATTACTGTTCTTTAGGCTATAATTCTTCGCTATTAAAAAATAAAATGGTGTATAAAATTAGCTTTGTTTATAAAAATCTATTCCATCTCTACCCTAACCAAACCATCTTTTTTCAATTCATACACTTGATCGCAGACTTCTTTTAAAAACATCCGATCATGGGAAATAGTAATGATGGAACCACCAAAGTTTTTGAATAGTTTCCGCAGTTCTGGTTGAGAGAGCGGCGAAAAATTACGTGTCGGTTCATCTAAAAGCAATACATTCTGTCCTGATAAATCGATTTTCAATAATAACAACTTGGCTTGCTGTCCTCCTGATAGTGACTGGATTGGATGATGCATTTCATCTGTCGTAAAACGCATGCTTCCTAAATAAGTCATCACTTGAGTGCGTTCTTCACTGTCTCCAGTTTTACTCAGAAATTCAACCGGTGTTTCACCCATCAGCAAATACTCAGCATAATTTTGCGGCATGTATCCAGCTGCAATATCTGTACGCTGACTTAGTTCTGTCCATAATTGCTTCAGCAGTGTGCTTTTACCTACCCCGTTTTGCCCGATGATTCCTATCTTTTGAGGAGACTTCACTAGCAGATTCAGTGAGTGTGCTAAAACTTTATCTCCTAGCTTCACACTCTTATCTTCCAAATGAAGAATGGTTTTGTTTGTAGGAAGAGATTTGGTATTTGAAAATTTTACTAAAATAGCATCTGCTCTTAATGGAATCTCTTCAAAGTTTTCCTTTTCGCGTTCAAATCTTTTACCCATTGATTTTACTGCATGCATTTTCTTTTTTAATAACCTTGCTCCAGACGGATCCTGTCTTGAAATGGCTCCTTGTGCATGATGGACACTGCTTTCAACTTGTCGGTACTTGTCCATTTGTTTTTGGTGTTCTTCTCGTTGCTTGTTGGCAACTTGAGATTGGTGTTCATAGCGTGCTTCTTTTTGTTCAATGTATTCTTTATAAGATAACTTGGACACAGTCGCGACGGGTACTGTCTTATGCCTTAATAGCTCAATCTGAATGACTTTGGTCGCTGTCGCAGCAAGCAGAGATTCGTCATGCGAGATAAAAATAATCGTTAGTGGTGTAGCTTTTATAAAGTGCTCTAACCATTTGACTGTATCAAGATCCAAGTCATTAGAAGGCTCATCAAGCAATAGCAAATCAGGATCTGTTGAGAGTGCTTTTAGTAGCTGAACTTTGATTTTTTCGCCACCAGATAAACTGCCTAATGTTTGCGAACTGGTTAACCGATCAGCATCAAATCCAAGTTGTCCCACTAATTGATAGAGCATTTGGTAGTCGATGTCCATAGCATCAGCTTGACTGAAAAAGTACTGATCAACAGTATACTCCATATATTCTTGCGGTAAGGATTGCGGCAAATAAACGGTGCGACTGAACTGGTTAATCAATTCCCCTTCTGCTTGAATATAAGATTCAATACTTTTATCTTCAAGAATCCATTTTAATAAGGTTGACTTACCATTTCCTTCTTCACCGATAATGGCTACTTTTTCTCCAGGATTGACTGTAAAACTCAAGTCCTTGATGATTTCTTTTAAATCCATTAAGTGGTGCAAGGTCAAATTTCTCACTTGTAACATGCTGATTCCTCCTATCTAATAAATAAAAATGACCGCCAACAAGTTTCTGCAGACGGTCAGTCAGTTTCAATTAAACAGATAGAATCCTAGCGTACCTATAGATGGCAACTCTATTCCCGATTCAAAAAGTTGTTTAAATGATGTATCTAAAAAAACCGTTGCAAAGAAACCCACCCTATTGGCAGAAAAAGTTTCTTCTTCAATTACGATTTGTTTTAGATAGTGTACATTTAAGCACAACCTTTCGATTTGTTAGGTGTATTATAGCAAGTATAGGTATTTTGTACAATAATTATATCGCTTTAAATAAGTATATGTACTGAAGTTGCTTCTAATGATATCATCTTATATACAATAATATTATTCTTTAAGAAATACTAGTTTCTTAGAGATTTTTTTGTGAAAAATTGTACTTATAGCCTTCCACCTTAAAGAACTTTTGAAGTTATCATAATGAACTGTTTTTTATTAAAAGATAAATGGTAGTGATTTGAAATCTGTTCAATAGATTTCAAAGTTTCCTTATTAATAGATTTCATAAAACTCTCAATTTCTTCAATTAAAACTGGAGTGCATTTGTCTAAATATTTCAATTGAAATTTTGTTAATTTAGATCTATTTCCCTCATACTTACTCCAGTCACCCAATGAATTTGGTTGATATCCTAGTTCAACATACCAAAAAGCAACTAGAATATTTTTTAATATCACGGTACATGATTCACAGTAGTTGTACTCCTTACGTTCTTTTCGACGATATAATTCATGGTAAAAGGCAAAATACTTTGATAGTAATTCATCAAATTCGTTTTGTGTAATGCGATAGACTAATTCTTTAGCTTTATTTTTTAATTCGTTTAAAAATCCTTCTTTATCAAAGATAATAAATATGTTTTGCAACCAAATATTGGGCATTAAATCTGATTTATAATACACAAAAATATCTAACTTAATAAAGTTGTTAAAATGAATGACAGCATAAGAAGTTGTTCTTGTTTCTATAAACATTATTTCACTAAGATCATCCAAAAAGAGTTGAATAAATTCTTTTTTCAAATATGAATCATTAAGCAAAATTCTCAAATCGATATCTGAAAAAGGGTCTTCACTTTTTGCAGCTATCGATCCTCCAAGAAATATACCCTCTATTCCTGAAAAACTCGAGACTTTTTCTATCAATACGTTTAAAAGATCGTGTCTATTTTTCGCAAGCTCTCCTTCATTCATGACCTAACCTCACTTAACTTTTTTATAAGAATTATAGTATATCAACTGTAAGTTGTGAACATTCCATTCCTTCATATACTATTTCGTCTAACTCGTATGTATCCAGCAAAAGGATTCTGGTTATTCTCATAACTTTCCAGCTTTTTCTCTTTTTGTTTACTATCAAAAAGAAAAAACTTTTCATCGTCATTAATATTTAAGACATTCAAAATATTATCAAAAATATTATGTATATCTTTTTTTAGCGTACCTAGTTTTACCAAATCATTAATAGTTTGAATCGTTTCTTTGATACTCCGAGAGATTTGTTATGAATACGACCGTTTTTTATTTATACTAATATTATAAAACTATTTAAAGCAACAGACTAGCCAAATAATTTTAACAACAACTATATTTAAATACTGTTATATTCAGTTTGTGGTTGAATGTTAAAATTCTTATATAAATATTTCTTTAGATATATAGTTAAAAGTTAAAACTAATGGATTTTATAAAATTGGAGGAAATACTTTGGTGAATAAATTTGATGAGTTCCTAAAAATAACTACTTTGTTAAATGAAGCAAATATAACACCTCTGCTTATGGGGTCTTTAGGACTTGAGTATTTGACCCAGAAAAATTGGGATGCACGAGATGTAGATATACACGTTCCTGGTGATCCTAGAGGATGGGAAGCTCCAGATAATTTCCGTATTTACAATTGGACTATTATTTGTACTATCATAAAAAAATTAGGCTATCAGCTGATTGATCTCCATGAACATGAATTTAGTAATGGAGTGTTTAGTGTTGAGTTTGGCGTACTAGATACTTTACCAAAATCAACAGGTATACCTCTTGATAAGTTAGAACTAAAGAACGAGCATCAAGTAAATTTTTTCTTACCTTCAGAAGAACAATACTTAAAAATATATACATCTTCTTTTCAAGATAATTATAGAGCTGAAAAAAATAATTATAAAGATCTCAATAAAATTCAATATTTAAGATCAATTGTATATTGATAGGTCTATTAGAATGAGATTCACACATATCTTTATGATTTATAAGTATTATGCATAAAGAAAAATGGATGACTTAAAAAAAATTATCTATCCATACAAACAAGTAAAAAAAGCTGGGAAACATTGTTAAACAATGTTTCCCAGCTTTTTGCTTTTTATTCCCACTCAATAGTTGATGGTGGCTTGCTCGTAATGTCATACACGATACGGTTAACGTGTTTCACTTCATTTACGATACGGACAGAGATTTTTTGCAAGATATCCCATGGGATGCGGGCAAAGTCACTTGTCATACCATCAATAGAAGTAACAGCACGGATTCCGATAGTGTAGTCATACGTACGTCCATCTCCCATAACTCCGACGCTGCGGAATCCAGGAAGAACGGTGAAGTATTGCCAGATGTCACGGTCAAGACCTGCAGCAGCAATTTCTTCTCTTAAGATGTAGTCACTATCGCGAACGATTTCTAGTTTTTCTTCAGTAATTTCACCGATTACACGAATTCCTAAACCAGGACCTGGGAATGGTTGGCGCCAAACAAGACTTTCAGGCATTCCTAATTGAATTCCTAATTCACGAACTTCATCTTTAAATAACGTATTCAAAGGTTCAATCAGTTTGAATTGCATATTTTCAGGAAGTCCACCTACATTATGATGTGATTTAATTGTTTGAGCAGTATCTGTTCCACTTTCAATCACGTCAGTGTACAGCGTTCCTTGTGCTAAGAAATTAACGCCGTCAAGTTTGGTTGCTTCATCATCAAAAACATAGACAAATTCGTTTCCGATAATTTTACGTTTTGTTTCTGGATCGCTCACACCAGCTAATTTAGCCATAAAACGTTCTTTCGCATCTACACGAATGATATTCAAGCCAAATTTACCAACTAAACTTTCCATTACTTGTTCGCTCTCGCCTTTACGCAATAGACCGTGGTCAACAAAGATACATGTCAATTGATCGCCGATTGCTTTTTGTAAAAGCACACCAACCACACTTGAGTCTACTCCGCCTGATAAACCTAGCAATACTTTCTTATCGCCAACTGTTTCGCGAATAATTGCAATTTCAGATTCGATGAAATCAGCAATACTCCAATTTCCTTCACATTCACAGATATCGAAAGTGAAGTTTTTTAACATGTCGTTTCCATGTTCTGAATGACGTACTTCAGGGTGAAATTGAACAGCATGGAAATTCTTTTTGGGGTTAAACATTGAAGCAATTGGACAATGTGGACTAGTTGCTGAAACAACAAAACCTTCTGGAACTTGAGTAACCAAATCTCCATGGCTCATCCAAACTGTTTCATTCTCAGCTAATGAATTAAATAAAGGAGCTTTTTGATCATTGATCGCAATGCTTGCTTTACCGTATTCTCTATTCTCACTACCTTCAACTTTTCCGCCTAAAGCAGTGGTCATTAGTTGCATACCGTAACAAATACCTAAGATAGGAATACCCATATTAAAAATTTCAGGATCAACTGAAAAAGATCCTTCATCATAAACACTCATAGGACCACCTGAGAAGATGATTCCTTTAGCATTCATTCCTCTTAGTTCTTCAGCAGTCACCTTATGTGACAACAACTCAGAATAAACACCAAATTCGCGGATACGTCGTGTAATGAGTTGGTTATATTGACTTCCAAAATCTAGTACTATCATTTTTTCAACGCTTGTTAAATCTGTAACCATTACCACACAGTCCACCCCAATTTATTATTTTTATATCTATTTTCACCTATATTTTTTCATTTTACCGGCTATTTCACTATTGGTCAACCGCGTAGTGAATGAATGCCTTTTCTACTCTAATACTTTTTTAATAAAATTTGGTCGATGTAATGATTTTCAGTTTTATGGATAATCAACTCTGCTCGATTTTTAGTAGGCAAAATGAACTCTTTTAAATTTTCTAAATTCACTGTTTTCCAAACTCCACGAGCCATTTCAAATGCCTCTTCTCGGTCTCCTTCAGCATAAGAAGAATAATAGTTTCCTGGTTGTTTGAATGCGGTACCTAATAATAGACCGAATCGTTGCAAATACCACTTTTCAATTAGTTCAGCATCGGCATCTACGAAAATGGAAAAATCAAAAAAATCACTGATGTAGATTTGCTGATTTGCAGGCAGTTGCAGTACATTAATGCCCTCGACAATTAAAATATCGGGCTGTTCTAGAACATGCTCTTCACCTTCGATGATGTCATAATATTCATGAGAATACACTGGAGAAACAACTGATGTTTTGCCATTTTTTACATCTCCCAAAAAAGAGATGAGTCGGTTCATATCGTAACTTTCTGGAAATCCTTTACGGTTCATAATGTCTTTTTCCAAAAGTATCTTATTAGGATACAAAAAACCGTCTGTTGTAATTAACTCAACTGATTTTTCTTTATACACTCTTGATAACATAGTCTGTAATAACCTTGCTGTGGTGCTTTTCCCAACAGCCACACTACCCGCAATTCCAATAATGTAAGGTTTATGAATAATATCTTTTTTTAAGAACTTATTTTTTCCATCTTGTAGCTGTTCGTAATTTTTTAAATAGGTATCTAATATATGGACTATTGGTATGTAAACATCTTCAACATCGGTAATAGAAATTTGGTCATTTAAGCCTTTTAACTCTTCTAATTCTATTGAAGACAATGATGTAATACTATCCGTATTGAATTTTTTCCATTCTTCACGTTCAATGATATGAAATGTGGCAGACTCTTTCATGTGTTTTCAAGACCCCCGTGTTCCTAGACTACCGAATTATTGTACCAAATATCGCTATCTTTTTATAGTTTTTCTTCTTTCATTAGTGAATAAACGCCTACCTTAAAAGAAACTTAACTAGCCATCTATCTTATCTATAGTGTAAAATATAGTCTGGTATAAATTTATTTTTTTTTAATCAACTGTAACAACTAAAAATGCACAAAGGAGAACGTTATGAAAAAGGGTAAACAAGAAAAAATTGAAATTTGGGGAGACGTAGTTGAATTAAGAGACTTAATCATTGCGATCCTTTTATCCAGCGGTTCTACTATGGGAGCTTATTTTTTAGCACCTAGCGACGACAAGACAAAACAACTCTTTTTTGGTTTGGCTGGTGCAGTTATTGGATTTATTCTTTCGACAGTTTTTACTAAGCCTAAAAGAATCATTACGATAGATAACGAAAAAGAGAACAATTAAGAACAAGTATTGGAGAGAACAAAAATATGGAATTGTTAGTGTTGGTTCAAATGGTCATAGCTGCTCTTGCAGCAATTGTTTTATATACTTTTATTGGTTTCATCCCTGGTACCGATGAAACATCGGTTTTAATGCCGGTTACGTTAGCTATTATTCTGGCTGGAACAGAGCCTGTTGTTGTCTTAACTTTTTTTATCGCAGCCATTGTTACGTTAAATCTTACGAATTCAATGCCTACTGCTTTAGTTGGGCTTCCCGGAGGTGTTCTTTCTAGCCCTATGATTGAACATGCGTTATACTTGAAAAATCGTGGCATGTCCGAGATCACCATTAAAAAAATGGCCGCTGGAGCCTTGATAGGAACCTTAATATCCGTTCCGATTGCTTTATTATTAGCAGAGTTATTAACGCCTTTTGCTGAAATTATTCAACCTTATTCGTCTCTTTTATTTGTAATTGGAGCTATTTTCCTTTCTTTAATAGGAAAGAATAAAATTTTATCTCTAGTGAGCATTCTTCCTTTGGCTATGCTTTTCCAAGGTTTTCGTCATTTATATTGGGGCATTGGCGTTGTACCGAAAGACGTCAATATTACAACATCCTTCTTTTTAGGCATTACGATTGGTCCTTTAATCATTTCGATTCTGTCACTGCTAAATAAAACGAGTCGCGAAAAAATGTTGACCGATGACTTTAAAAGAATTGCGTTACCAAAAAAGACGACTACTCATCAAACAATTAATCCTTTTAAACTATTGTCTAAAAGCGAACTTAAAGCCGCATCTTTTTCAGCTTTGATTTCAAATTTTCTTTTTGTCTTAAGTCCAGTGGGGCTAATTATTTTATTTGGCGAATTTGTTTCAAATAAAAAAAAGGATCCCGTTGAAAAAGCTTCTACAGCTATTATTACAATGAGTGCTTTAGCCCAATCGACTTATCTTTCTGGAATAATTATTCCGTTGATTGCATTGGGTATCCCTTTGTCACCAACAGCAATTGGTCCTGGAAGTCCTTTGTTCAACGCCCCACCCGTTTTTACCGTTGATCATAACTTGCACCATATATTGAGTAGAAGTGATTTTACGTTTGCCATCTTGATTGGATCAATTCTAGCTGCACTTATCAGTTATTTTGTAATCAATCGCTATGCTGGAACAATTTCACAATTTGTTTTACAAAAAATTCCTCATGAAGCTATTTTAGGATTATTCATTTCTTTCATTTTACTGTTAGCTTATATGGATGCTGGGTTAATTAATATTTTCGGCGTTCTTTTGATTGGTATTACAAGCGGAACATTGAATAAGATGGGCATGAATTATGGCGTCCAGTTTATGACACTATATGCAGCCCCATGGTTAGTTGAAAAAATTGCTCAATTCTAATTTGCTACACGTTAATTCAATCAATTTATTATGAAATAAAGGAGTTACAACATGATTAATATTAATCAATCTGCAACAGGAACAGCTAATGGAAAGATTATTTTAATGGGAGAACACTCTGTGGTTTATGGAGAACCTGCCATTGCTATCCCTTTTCCTGCAACACGCGTTGAAGTGGCCGTTACATCTGTTGAAGGTCCGGTTCAACTAGATTGTGTTTATTACCAAGGAAACTTATCTGCAGCACCTAAGCAGTTAGCAAACCTGATAGCCGTTGTCGAGTCAACCCTTAATGAACTAAATCAAGACTTAAAAAATTTCAAATTGACTATCGATAGTACGGTTCCGGTTGAACGTGGTATGGGTTCAAGTGCCGCAGTAGCTATTGCGATGGTTCGTGCTTTATTCGCTTATTTTTCGACAAACCTAACGAATGATGTTCTATTAGCGTTAGCAAATGTCTCTGAAACAATTGCTCATGGAAATCCAAGCGGTTTAGATGCGGCTATGACGAGTGGCAAACAGCCACTCTATTATATAAAAGGAGAGCCTTTTGTCCCCTTTCCATTATCAATGTCTGCCTATTTAATTGTGGCAGATACGGGTTTAAAAGGTCAAACAAGAGATGCAGTTGCAAGCATTGCTCAATTAAATCAAGAAAACCCAAAACTAACGATGGATGCCATTCATCAATTGGGTGCTCTAGCCAAACAGGCTAAACTTGCAATTGAAGCCAATATTCCTGTAACATTAGGTCTGGTTATGGATTCAGCTCATGAAAAACTTTCTTTTTTAGGTGTAAGCAATGACACACTGAATCATCTAGTGAAAACTGCTCGAACAAATGGAGCACTCGGAGCGAAACTAACTGGCGGCGGTCGCGGAGGCTGCATGATTGCTTTAGCAGCTGATAAAGATACAGCTACACGTATTTCAGCTGCTTTATTAGCTGCCGGCGCTGTAAATACATGGACACACCCATTAGGAGATGACTAAATTGAGCGACACGAGAAAAGTACGCGCGTATACAAATATTGCGTTAATTAAATATTGGGGAAAGAGAGACGATAAACTTATCTTACCCACCAGCAGTAGCCTATCCCTTACTTTAGATGCTTTTTACACTGAAACAGCTGTATCATTTGATGAATCGTTAGAAAAAGATACTTTTTACTTAGATGACAACCTTCAAGATGAAGCTGCTACTCTAAAAGTTAGCCGTTTTTTAAATTTATTTAGAGAACAAGCAGATTTAAAAGCACCGGCACTTATTAAAAGCACTAACTATGTTCCAACAGCTGCTGGGTTAGCTTCTTCCGCTTCTGGAATGGCTGCTTTAGCTGGAGCCGCTAATTTAGCGTCCGGTTTAAATTTAACACCTCAAGAACTTTCTATTTTTGCAAGACAAGGTTCTGGATCAGCTTCTCGTAGTGTTTATGGCGGATTTGTAGAATGGCAAAAAGGGACCTCTTCAGTGGATTCTTATGCTGTCAAAGTAGATAACGCTGATTGGGATATCGGTATGGTTGTGGTCGTCGTGAATAAAAATCAAAAAGAACTTTCTAGTCGTGAAGGTATGAAACAAACTGTTGCAACATCCCCTTTTTATGCAGGATGGATTGAAAGTACCGCTGTTGACCTTGTGAATATAAAAAAAGCCATTGGTCAACGTGACTTTGAACAAGTCGGAGAAATCACAGAAAGCAATGGCATGAAAATGCACGGAACCATGTTAGGCGCTAATCCTCCAATTTCTTATTGGGAACCAGATAGTGTTTTAGCAATGCAATTAGTAAGAAAATTGCGCAAACAAGGTATTCCTTGTTACTTTACAATGGATGCTGGTCCAAATGTTAAAGTCCTTTGCCGTCTTTCTGATAGTAAAGAAATCAAAACAGCCTTTTTAAATTACTTTAGTGAAGAGCAACTCATTGTTTCTGGTCCCGGAAGTGACTTAAAAGAAATTACTTTCTAACACATTTTAAAACAAGGTTTTATTACTTAGGAGGAATTACAGTATGATTGAAGCTTCTGCGCCTGGTAAGCTATATATTGCGGGAGAATACGCCGTTGTTGAACCTGGATATCCAGCTATCTTAGTAGCTGTTGATCAATTTATCACCGTCTCACTTGAAAAATCTGAACGCGTTGGAAGCATCACTTCTTTCCAATATGGGAATCTTCCTATTTTATGGAAACGTGAAAATGACCGTCTAGTACTTGATAAACGGGAAAATCCCTTTCACTATATTTTAGCTGCTATTCGGGTGACCGAAGAATATGCGAAAGAACAAGGAAAGGAATTATCTTTTTATCACTTAACTGTTGATAGTGAATTGGATAGCTCACAAGGAAAAAAATATGGCTTAGGTTCTAGTGCCGCCGTTACGGTCGCTACGGTTCATGCATTATGTCGTTTTTATAAACTCACTGATAGTAAGAATGTTATTTTTAAATTGGCTGCTCTAGCTCATTTATCGGTTAAGAGTAATGGCTCATGTGGTGATGTTGCTGCCAGTGTTTATGGCGGATGGCTAGCCTTTACAACGTTTGATCCGGCATGGGTACTGGATCAAAAAGAACACAATACCGTAAAAGAATTAGTTGAAATGGATTGGCCTCACTTATCTTTTACGCCACTATCTCCGCCAAAAGATTTACGTTTAGTTATCGGTTGGACAGGTTCACCAGCATCTACTTCTCATTTGGTGGATGAAGTCACCAATAAACGCAGTCAAGATGCAATGGCTTATGACATCTTTTTAGAAAAAAGTAAAGAATGCGTCAATGCAATGATTACCGCTTTTCAAGAAGGAAATGTCACTGAGATACAGCGCCAAATTAGAAAAAATCGTCAACTTTTGCTTCAAATGAGTCAAGATACCTCTGTTACGATTGAAACGCCTGCTTTGACAAAACTATGCGAAATGGCAGAAAAGTTCAAAGGTGCTGCTAAATCTTCTGGCGCTGGTGGCGGAGATTGCGGGATTGTTATTTTTAATCGTAAAGAAGGCTTATTATCACTCATTACCGATTGGGAAAAAGAAGGCATTATCAATCTTCCCTTGCATGTCTATCAGAAAACAGATCTTTAATCCCTTTTCTATGGATAAAGATTTTTGGAGGGTCACATTATGAAACCAATGAATAATCGAAAAAATGAACATGTATCATTAGCAGAAAAATTTGCTAAAGAAAACAGAAAGTCTGATTTTGATTCTTTCCGTTTCGTTCACCATTCTTTTCCTGAAATGAAAGTTTCCGATGCCACTCTTTCTACTTCATTTGCTACATTAGATATGGCATTTCCTTTTTATATTAATGCTATTACAGGGGGAAGCCCTTGGACAAAAAAGGTGAATGAAAAGCTAGCGTTGATTGCTCGAGAAACTGGGATTGCTATGGCAACTGGTTCCATTAGCGCTGCTCTTAAAGACCCTACTGTTAAAGACAGTTTTACGATTGTAAGAGAGATTAATCCTACTGGCAAAGTTTTTGCTAATCTTGGGACCGGTCAAACATTGGAAAATGCAAAAAAAGCTGTTGAGTTGGTTCAAGCGGATGCCTTACAAATCCATGTGAATTCTCCGCAAGAAATTGTTATGCCAGAAGGCGATCGCGATTTTTCCAATTGGTTAACTGAATTAGAAAAAATTGTTCACCATGTCTCTGTACCCGTTATTGTTAAAGAAGTTGGATTTGGCATGAGCCGCGAAACCATCCAACAATTGACTTCGATTGGCGTACAGACCATTGATATCAGCGGCCAAGGTGGGACAAACTTTGCCCAGATTGAAAACTATCGCCGGGACAGCGATAAATATGATTATTTAGAAGGTTGGGGACAATCCACCGTTATCTCATTAGTGGAAGCACAACCTTACGTTAATCAGGTTGAAATACTTGCCTCAGGAGGTATCCGTAATCCTTTAGATATCATTAAATCCTTGTCTTTAGGGGCACGTGCTGTTGGCATTTCTGGCCTCTTCTTGCATATGGCTCTAAGAGATGGTGTAGAAACTACTATTTTAGAAATAGAGGCTTGGAAAAAACAGCTTGTTTCGATCATGACACTACTAGGAAAAAAATCAATCAAAGACTTAACTCAAACAGATGTGATTTTATTAGGAGACGTAAAAGATTGGTGTGACGCTCGCCACATTGATGCATCGCTTTTTGCTAATCGTTCTTCAATAAAATAGCTCAACCTATACAGTACTCATTAATAATAAAAATGCATTCCCACTATTGGATAACTATTCCAGTAGTTTTGGGAATGCATTTTTCGTATTCTTTAGTTATTTTTATTTTTCACTTAATTTTGACTAACAAAATTATGAAAGAGCTTTTCATAATTTTCTTCAAATTCAGTATAGTACTGTTCAGGAGATTGTTGCTTTGAGCGTTTCCATTCATACGCTAATCCAATCACGGACCAACTAATAATCGCTGCAAAAGACTCTAGTTGTCGGGCATCTTCTTTTGGGTAAGTGGCTTGAATGGCTGTCAAGATTGTTTGTGCCACTTCATCTCGTAAAACCTGACTCGTATATAAAGCCAGTTCTTCAATGTAGCTTTTTTGGCAGATAGTAGCCAAATTGGTGTGGAAACCCGTTAGAATCAAATAGATTTTTTTAATAAATTCAGGCGAGAATTCCTCTTGATCAATTGAATTCTCTCGTATTTGTACCAACAGTGTTTCTTCCACCATGGTATCTAATAATTGATACTTATCCGTATAATAATTATAAAATGTAGCTCGATTAATTTCAGCTGCATTAGAAATATCAGATACACGAATGGCCTCAAAACTCTTGTGATTCAGTAGTTCTTTGAATGAATCCATAATTAATTTTTGTGTTCGAATAGTTCGAATATCAGTGTTCTCCGTAGTAGTCATAGTGGATGCTCCTCGTATTTATAATTGATATCTATTATGAAATATACAACACTTCTACAGTATTGTTGATTGTATATTTCTTCAACGTTCGTTACAATGAGTATATACGACAGACGTTGTAAATGCAACAAGGGTTGTTTAAAAAATAACGAACGGAGTGTTATTAATGACTATAGATAAACTAAAATTTGGTTTAGATACGTTTGGTGACGTAGCGCGTGACAGCAAAACAGGAGAACGCATTACTTATGAAGAGTCCATTCGAAATATGGTAGAGGAAGGAAAATTAGCTGAACAGGTGGGCATAGATATCTTAGCTTTAGGCGAGCATCACAGAGAAGAATATTCGATTTCAAGTCCAGAAATTATTTTAGCAGCATTGGCTACAGTGACTAGTAAGATTACTTTAGGAACGGGTGTGACTGTCTTGAGTTCGGATGACCCTATCCGGTTGTATCAACGCTTTGCGACTTTAGATGCCCTCTCAAATGGACGTTCGCAAATCATGTTAGGGAGAGGGTCATTTACTGAATCCTATGGTTTGTTTGGTTATGACTTAAAAGAATACGATGAATTATTTGAAGAAAAAATTGCTTTATTCGATGAACTAATCAAAGGTGGTCCTATCTCTTGGCAAGGAAAGCACACTCCTACACTTAAACAGGTCGAAGTGTATCCGAAAATGACCGAACGTAAAATGGATGTACACGTCGGTGTTGGTGGAACACCAGAGTCTGTTATTCGCGCTGCAAGATACGGTTATCCACTCATGTTAGCAATTATTGGTGGACAACCCACTCGATTTAAACCCTATATTGATTTATACAGGAAAGCGGTCGAACAATTTGGTCAACCACTCCATCCTGTGGGCATGCATTCGCCAGGAATCATTGCGGATACCGATGAAGAAGCTAGAGAACTAGCTATGAAGTATTTAGTACCTGCAATGAATAAAACAGGATTAGAACGTGGTTGGTCTCCGATGACACAAGAACGCTTTGATTATGAAGTAAATCAAGGATCTTATTACATTGGAAGTCCAGAAACAGTCGCACAAAAAATGGCTCGTGTTATTAAAGATATGGGCATTGAACGCTTTGACCTCATTTATGGAATGGGCGGTTTTACACAAGAAGAACGATTTAAAACAATCGAATTATATGGAAAAGTTGTTATTCCTCGCATAAAAGAATTATTGAAAGAAGGAAACTAAATTGACTAAACCAATTATAGGAATTATTGGTGCAGGTAAATTAGGTACGACTCTAGGGAAACTGTTGGTCGAGGCTGGCTATCCTGTCCTCGTTTCTGGGTCCCAATCTGCTGATAAAATTCAATTAACAATTGATATCTTAGTACCAGGAGCCGAATCGTTAACCACTGAAGAAGTAAGTAAGCGAGCGGATATTGTTGTGTTGGCCCTTCCTCTAAGTAACTATCATCAAATTGATACACAATATTTAGAGCATAAATTACTAATTGATGCGATGAACTATTGGTGGGAAATAGATGGGCTTGAAGAGGTATATTCTGATGCTGAGCAGTCTTCATCTGAAAGAGTTCAAGCGTATTTTAAAAATAGTACGGTTATCAAAGCCTTTAATCATATGGGTTACCATAACTTGGGTGATGATGCCCGTCCGAACACGCATGAAGATAGAAAAGTAATTTTAATCGCTGGTGATCAGGTGGATGCTGTAAGTAAAGTTGAAACGATTGTTGATCATATTGGATTTACACCACTACACATCGGTGAACTTAAAACTGGCATCATCTTAGAATCAGGATCCCCTTTGTTTGGCGCAAGTCTAGGTTTAGAAAAAGTGCAAGAACAGTTAAAAATAAGTCTAAAAGAAATCGCTAATACCTAGTGCTTCTTAATCAGATTCAAATTTCGTTTACTGTTTAATGCATAAAAGTTCTTATAGCTGCCTAGCCATGTGCTACCACTAAGATAGCTATTCAAAAAGAAAACACCATTTTCATCTCTTGAAAATGGTGTTTTTTTCGCTATCAAGGCTGAGAGCAACTTATAGCCTCAATCCTTTCTTTTTGTATCTTTTTTGTTCTCGTTTTACACTTTGCTTTTTAGCATAATCCACTTTTGAGTGTCTTTAAAGCCTAAGTGTTGATACACTCGACCAGCTTCAGGATTAGAATAAAATAAACAAGCCGTTTTTTTCTTTTGGATACAAGTATTTACTAACGCAGCCGTTATAGCTGTTGCATAACCTTTCTCACGGTAATTTTGAATTGTTCCGACAGCAACGATCATCGCTGAAAGTTTTGTTTCAATAGCAATTCTTCCCGTTGAAACGATTTTACCCGTTTCATCTTTGATCACTTGAATAGCATTTGAATCCCGGTCCAATTCATTTGTAATTTCTTCGATTGTTTGTTGCTTCATCATCCCAATTTCTTTTAAACAATCGAGGTATAATGAAATATCTTTTTTGTCTAAAGGAACTACTTCTTGAATTATGGGGCTTTCCATTGCTAGTTCCTTGCATTCAGCTAAATAGGTTTCTTCTTTTTCATAGTCTTCAAATTCTTCTTCATATTGGGCAATAACTTCCTCACTACCGGATATATAATGAGGTGTTAAACTTTGAATCAAAGGTAAAAAGGTATCAAATCCTTCAAATTCGTTTCCATGGATAGGCATTACGTTTTCTTTATAACGAACCAACACACCACTAATTTCATCTTTACTATCTACATAAGCCCAAACATCTAAATCAAAATGCTCAAATCCGTATGTTTCAATATCGCCAATAGCAAATAAATTCACACTTGGCTCGTTATATAAGAAATTTAATAGATCTTCACGCTTATTTTCATCACATTTGTAAATCATTTTCTTTCTTCCTCCCAAGTGACAACCTTTATCCATTTAGTATACTTTTTTTTAAAAAAAATTGTATCTTTTTGCACTTTATTTGACCAGTTAATTGTGAGTATCTTAAACCAAATAAACCATTAGAGTAATCGCACTAATTCCCAGCACCATAGACCATAAAAGATTTTTTGTTTTATATGCCACGTAAAAAACAATAACTGAAGGAATCAGTTTTATATTGGTTACGGGATCTATGGTGAACTGATTTTTCCAAAAGAAAATATCCGAAAAAATTAAAGCTGAAAATATAGATACAGGTATAAATGACATCCATTTTGAAACTTTCTCTGGTATAGTTCGGTTATTTAAAACCAGCATGGGTAAAACTCGAGGCAGATAGGTGACTACCGCCATACCCAAAATCAGTTGGATGTGTTGACTAGTCATATTCTATCCCCTCTTTTCGTGTGTATTCTTTTCTATTCGTAAAATAGTCATCTATAAAATAGCCTATAAAAGAAGCTACTACTGCAGCAATCACTAATGCAATAGTGTGTTGTAAAAGAATCGTGAAGATAATCGCTAATACTCCTGCAGTCAATCCTACAAAAACATACAGCTTAGATGCAAATTGACTAACAAGTAGACTAATAAACATAGCTATCAAAACATAGTTGATGATTGTTGTATCAATAACCCAAGCACTTCCAACTAACGCACCAACAAAAGTACTAATTGACCATGTTGCATAAGCCAATGAGTTTGTTGCTAGTGCTTTATTTGCAGTCCATTCATGATTTTTAAATTGATTGTAATTGATAGCAAATGATTCGTCCGCAAGGGTATGGCTAAAAAAAAGTGTGAACGGTAAAGAAGGCTTTTTAATAAGTCCAGACATACTCGAACTCATTAATAAATGACGCAAATTCAAAAAGAATGTCATTGTTATAATTGCTGAGACTGATGCTCCCATACTTACCATTGAAGCAGCCATAAATTGAGCAGCTCCTCCAAATACGAGTAAACTCATAGCTAAAATAGTTATTGCATTTAATCCTGCATCGTATAAAACCATGCCCCCAGCTAAACCTAGTGGTACATAACTAATGATGACTGGATACATTACTTTCAATCCATCCAACCAATCTTGTTTTTTCATCTTTACCCTCCTAAACGAACATGTAACAGCTATTATATCACATTGTTAATTCTTTTTACGTTTATTTTGTATTTCAAATACTAAATAAAAAAACAACTTATTTTCACTCATTTCCATTGTAACTTGGGCTTAATTTTGCTACTGTAAACCTATTGAACTGCTTATGAAAGGAGTTATTGTCTGTGTTAAAAAGAATCGTTTTCAGCTCTTTTTTTATCAGTATTCTTTATTTTTTGGTGTACGCGTTTGTTCCGGCACTTAAAAATGCTGTTTATAGTGGTGGGTTTTGGGCTGTTTTACATGCATTGATGGGTATTATTTTGATTGTCGGTGTCTTTGGTATCATTTTATTCACCTTTCACTATTTATTTTCAGATCCTAATAAAAATTAAAAAAAGAGTGTTGAGAAAAAATCTCAACACTCTTTTTGTCTTTTCAGTTGATTAATCTATGATTACTTCATGGATTAATGGAATAGGCGTAGCTGAATCTGCTATTGTAATACCTTCCCAGATTTTTTGTTCTACTTCTGGTACTTCTTCTTTATTTGTGTGAATTGTTAATAACGCTTCACCTTTTTTAACAGCGTCGCCGACTTTTTTATGCAAAACAATCCCTACTGCTAAATCAATTTCACTTTCTTTTGTAGCACGTCCTGCTCCTAACATCATAGCCGCGATTCCTAATTCATCTGCTATGATTTCAGAAACAAAGCCATCTTTATTTGCTAAAACATCGATTTGATAATCTGCTTTAGGCAATAATTCCGGATTATCAATCACACTGATATCTCCACCTTGAGAAGCGATAAACGTTTTGAATTTTTCTAATGCTTTTCCATTTTCAATGGACTCTTCTAATAATGATCTTGCTTCATCTAAATCTTTTCCAATACCTGCTAAATGAACCATTTGACTTCCTAACGTTAAACACAAGTCCAATAAGTCAGCTGGACCTTTACCATTTAATGTATCAATAGCTTCTTTAACTTCTAACGCATTTCCGATAGCGAAACCTAGTGGTTGACTCATGTCAGAAATAACAGCCATCGTATTGCGTCCTACACGGTTCCCAATTTGAACCATTGCATGAGCTAACAGTCTCGCATCTTCAGTTGTCTTCATAAATGCCCCTGCTCCAGTTTTCACATCTAAAACAATTGCATCCGCTCCAGCAGCAATTTTTTTACTCATAATTGAACTTGCAATCAATGGAATCGAATCAACTGTTCCCGTTACATCTCTTAAGGCATACAATTTTTTATCCGCTGGTGTTAAGTTTCCAGATTGCCCAATAACGGCTACTTTATTTTCATTTACTAACTCAATAAATTTTTCTTGTGTCAATTCTACATGGAAACCTGGAATTGATTCTAGTTTATCGATTGTTCCACCAGTGTGACCTAAGCCACGCCCACTCATTTTGGCAATTGGAACACCTAGACTTGCTACTAAAGGTGCTAAAACAAGAGTTGTAGTATCGCCTACTCCACCCGTTGAATGTTTGTCTACCTTTACGCCTTTAATCGCTGATAGGTCAATTTCTTCTCCAGAATGAACAATACTCATCGTTAAATCGCTTTTTTCGCGGTCATCCATATCTTTGAAATAGATAGCCATTAACATTGCACTCATTTGGTACTCTGGAATCTCTCCAGCAGTATATTCTTTAATCATTGTTTGGATTTCTTCAGTTGTTAATGCTTTGCCTTGTTGTTTTTTTGTAATTAAATCGACCATTCTCATTTATCATATACCCCTTTTTAATTTTAATTGATTTGCTAAGTTTACCACATTTGCAGAAAAAACGCTTTCACAACTTAATCATTCTAACGCTTACCTAATCAATACCAAATCTTTTAGCCATTGAAACTCTTTAGTTTAGTTGATTATCAGCGTGCTTCTATAATTTCAAGTCCTGTATTACGCCCTACAATAATAGTATTTACTCGGTCCAAAAATAAGCCGTGTTCCATAACTCCTGTTAAACCATCTAACCAAGTCGCTAACGAATGTGGATCTTCAATTTTAGTCATATGCAAATCAATAATATAATGACCACCATCTGTTAAATAATTTCCCCCAACATCATTTTTTCTCATAGTTGGTTGAAACCCTTTTTCTTCAAAAATGCGCACTAACTGTTGGCTACCATAAGGCATGACTTCTATCGGCAGTGGAAATGCACCTAACGTTTCCACCATTTTGCTCTCATCAACAATCCAAATTACTTTTTTAGAATAATCTGCAACGATTTTTTCAAATAACAGAGCTCCACCGCCACCTTTTACTCCTTGATACTTAGAATCAATTTCATCTGCTCCGTCAATCGTTAAATCAACCGATTCCACTTCATCAATGGTTTTCAGTGGAATGCCTAATTTTTCTGCTTGCTCTTTTGTTCGAGTTGAAGTTGTCACTCCGGTAATAGTCAAACCTTCTTTAACTCGCTTTCCTAAAGCTTCAACCATGTAGTAAGCCGTTGATCCAGTTCCTAATCCTACAACCATACCGTCTTTCACATATTCTGCTGCTTTTTCTCCAACTAGTTGTTTTAAATTCATTTTTCTACTCCTTCTGCTTCATGTCTTTATTCTCTATTAGTATAGCATAATACCTGTTTTATAGAGCCTAATCTAGCAAAAAATTAATTACAAAATGGATTGTTTAATCGTCACTAATTACCAGCCCATTCTCTCTTTAAAAAAAACAAAACCCACTGGAAATTAGTCAGTGGGTTTTGTTGAGTAGATTCTAAGAAGCTTCGTAGACCGTTTGGCATCCTTTAATTGAGCTGCATATCTTTCAGGGTCTCTTCGCATCCTTTTAGTTGAGCTGCGTTCGACAGACTCTCGGAAAAAACGTAATCTCTTCGAGGATGAAACATCCTCTGCGATATTTCTTATTTTTCTGTCAAGCCTGAACGTCGAACTCCGCATCCTATTATTTTCTGTGCATTTTGAATTCTAGGAAGTAGTCATTATATACACCAATGTACTTAGATCCTAGATCTTCGTATACTTCTAGATTTTTCATAGTTTCTTCATTCGGGTAAAATTGTTCATCTTCGGTTATTTCAGCTGGTAGAATTTTCATTGCTTCTTTATTAGGCGTGGAATAACCAACGTATTCTGCATTTTGAGCCGCATTCTCTGGCTCTAGCATGAAGTTGATAAAAGCGTAGGCCGCTTCAAAATTCTTAGCTGTTTTTGGAATAACAAAATTATCAAACCATAAGTTAGAACCTTCGCTTGGTATCACGTAATGAAGATTTTCATTTTCGTATAACATTTCAGAGGCTTCTCCAGAAAAAGTAACCGCTACTGAAGCTTCTTCTTGGATCATATACATTTTGATTTCATCCGCAACAATCGCTTTTACGTTAGGGGTCAAACCGCTTAGTTTTTTAGCCGCTGCAGCTAATTGATCATCCTCTTTTGAATTCAAAGAATTCCCTTCGCTATCTAACGCCAAACCAATAATTTCTCTAGCGCCATCAATTAGCATCACTTCATTTTTCAACTCTGGATTCCACAGATCATCCCAATGCTGAATAGCATCCTCTTCCACAAATTTGTCATTATAAATGATTCCTAGAGTACCCCAAAAGTAAGGAATTGAGAACTGATTGCTTGGGTCAAATGACTGATTTAGGAATTGAGCATCAATATTAGCAAGGCCTTTTATTTTTGAATGATCCAATTCAATTAATAAATCCTCATCAATCATTCGTTCAATCATGTATTCACTGGGAACAGCTAAATCGTAATTCGTCCCACCTTGTTCAATTTTTGTATACATGGCTTCGTTAGAATCGAATGTTTCATAAGTTACTCTATAACCCGTTTCATCTTCAAATTTCGTGATAAGTTCTGGATCAATGTAGTCGCCCCAGTTGTATAAATTCAAACTATTTTCTCCTGTGATCCCTTTAGCTTTTTCCAACTGATCAGCACCAATGTATAAACCGGCACAAATTAATAGAATAGCTAAAATCATACTTATTAATTTTTTCATCGCATGCTCACCGCCTCAGCATGTTGTCGTTTTTTATTTTTTTGTTTTTTTGTCATATTGTGTTGTTGAATAAAGTAATAACCAATTACAAGAATCAAGGCAAAGACAAACATTAAGGCACTTAAAGCATTAATCTCTAAGCTAACACCTTGACGAGCTCTTGAATAAATTTCTACTGCTAATGTTGTAAAGCCATTTCCGGTCACAAAGAATGTTACGGCAAAATCATCTAATGAATACGTAAATGCCATGAAATAACCTGCTAAAATACCAGGAGTGATACTTGGCAAGATAACTTTTAACAGCACTTGCCAAGTATTTGCACCAAGATCTCGAGCTGCTTTGATCATTGTGTCGTTCATTTCTTGTAATTTTGGCAAAACCATTAAGACGACAATCGGAATACTAAAAGCAACGTGTGATAATAAAACAGACACAAAGCCTAAACGAAACCCAATAAAAGTAAACAAAATTAAGAAACTAGCTCCAATAATAACATCTGGTGAAACCAATAAAATATTATTGAAACTCAATACAGCATTTCTTGTTTCCCTTTTTTTTACAAAATAAATTCCAATAGCACCAAATGTTCCAATGGTAGTGGCTATTAAAGAAGACAACAACGCAACTAAAAGAGTGTTCAAGACGATACCGATTAACCGCGTGTCTTCAAATACTGCTGCATAATTATCTAAAGTAAATCCAGTAAAACTGGTCATTGTTCCGCCATCATTAAACGAATAAAAAATTAAAAAGGCAATTGGCGCATACAAAACGATAAAGATAAAGATGAGGTACAAATTAGACCACTTAAATCGCTGTTTTTTCATTTATGAGCCACCCCTTTCTTTTTCTTTTCTCCTGTAAAGAGCATGATAAGAATCATAGCAATAATTAATACCACTCCAATAGTTGAACCCATACCCCAGTTTTGTGTTACTAAGAAATGTTGTTCAATAGCTGTGCCTAACGTGATAACACGATTTCCACCAATTAAACGAGTTAACATAAATAGGGATAACGATGGAATAAAGACTGCTTGAACGCCACTTTTAACGCCAGTCAGTGTTAATGGAAAGATAACTCTTCTAAATGTTTCAAAATTATTTGCACCTAAATCACGACTGGCTCTAATGAATGAAGGATTCATTTCTTCAAGAGCATTAAAAATAGGCAGAATCATAAAGGGGATTTCAATATAAGTCGCTACAGCTAAGAAGCTGAAATCAGTAAATAAAATTTGTTGTCTGCCTATTCCTACAAATGCAAGAAAGTCGTTCACTGTTCCATTTGCACTAAAAATCCCAATAAACGCATAAGCTTTCAATAATAAATTGATCCAAGTTGGCAATATAATCAACAAGAGCCATAACTGTTTGTGCTTCGTTTTATTCAGCAAATACGCTGTCGGATAGCTAATGAGTAAAGTAAATAAAGTAATCAAGAATGCATACCAAAATGAATTTAAAGTCATTCTAAGGTATGTACCCGATTGAAAATAAGCTTGGTAGTTGTCTAGTGTAAATTGTCCATCAACAGTGAAAAATGATTGATAGACAATCAAGACTAAAGGTGCGACAACAAACAATAGGAGCCAAAAAGTATAGGGTATAAAATAAAATACATTCGATTTTTTCGTCATTTTTCTCCCCCTATTCCTCTTCGTAGCTTTCAAGACGAGCATCAAAGTCTTGTTCAGTTTCGTTAAATCGCATAACGTGGATGTCTTCTGGTTCAAAGTACAAACCTACTTCTGTTCCAACAATCGCTTTTTTAGTCGAATGAACCATCCATTCGTTATTGTCGCGGTCATATCCAATAATTTCATAATGCACGCCACGGAATAATTGAGTATCCACTTTAACTGTCAATTTTCCTTTTTCTACCGTCGTTAAGGCTAAATCTTCTGGACGCAAAACAATTTCAACCTTTTCATTCGGCTTCATTCCCGCATCAACACATTCAAAGGTATGTCCAACAAACGAAACTTCATAATCTTGGACCATTGTTCCTTTAACGATATTGCTTTCGCCAATAAAATCTGCCACATAACGATTAATTGGTTCATCGTAAATATCTACTGGCGTACCACTTTGGATAATTTTCCCATTTTTCATAACGAAAATTTCATCACTCATAGCTAAGGCTTCCTCTTGATCATGCGTAACGAAAACAAATGTGATACCTAAACGTTGTTGCAGTTCGCGCAATTCATATTGCATTTCTGTTCTCAATTTCAAATCTAGTGCTGATAAAGGCTCATCTAACAATAAAACTTCCGGTTCATTTACTAATGCACGTGCAATAGCAACTCTTTGACGTTGTCCACCCGACATTTCACTAATAGCACGATCTTCATAGCCCGATAATTGAACCATTTTTAAAATATTTTCTACTTTCTCTTTGATGATCTTTTTGTCTAGTTTCTTGATTCTTAACCCAAAAGCTACATTTTCAAAAACATTCATATGTGGAAATAGCGCATAGTCTTGGAAAACCGTATTTACTTTGCGTTTATTAGCAGGGATATCATTAACCTTTTTTCCATCTAACGTAATCGTTCCTTCTGAAGTTTCAGTAAAGCCCGCAATCAAATTTAGAATCGTTGTTTTCCCACAACCAGATGGCCCAAGCAAAGTATAAAATTTTCCTCGTTCAATCTCAAAATTAATATTCTTTAAAACTGGCTCGTCATCATCGTATTGTTTTTTTACATTTTCAAATGTAATAATCGCATTGTTTGTCATTTTTTTGCTCCCTTATAATGAATTTTTTTGACTTTCGTTCTTGTTGTCTCTGTTTAGTTGATTAATCAAAGATAAGAATCGGTAACTACCAATAGCAATAAACTTTCTTCATTGCTGTGATTAATGATTTGGTGCTTCTGGGTAGCATGAAAATAAATAGATTCCCCTTTTTTAGCAAAATACCGTTTAAGTCCTATTTCGACACAAATTTCTCCTTCTAATACATACCCAAACGTCTCAGCTAATGATGGTCCAAATTCTTTAAATTGCCCATTAGTAGTCAATTTTAAAAAAACCGGCTCCATTTCATTTTCATTCGATTCTGGAACAAGCCATTTGATCTCGTATCCTTTTTCATCGTCTTCATAGACAGTTATCTCATCTTTAGTGTAAACGACACGCTGCTCTTCTTGTTTTTCATCAAAGAAGTCTTTTGGACTACACCCCAAAACTTCTAAAATATCAAAAAAGACTTCCATTGAAGGAACACTTAAATCTCTTTCAACTTGAGAAATGTATCCTTTGCTCAAATTGGTTCGTTCAGCTAATTCTTCTTGTGTCAGATTCTTTTGGATTCTTAAATTTTTAATCTGGTTCCCAATTTCCATACAAACTCTCCTTCGAGTTTCCTTGTTTACTATCAGTAAACCAAAGCTCACTATTGTTTACGCTTAGTAAACATAATGTTTACTACAACCTTTTATATTATAAATCCTTTTGAATAAAAAGCAACAAAAAGAATCGCATTCCATTCAAACTGGATGCGATTCTATGTGCTCCCTAAATCTCTTTGATTAAATTCCACCCATTCAGCTGTGCTACCTAAAAAAAACTCTAGAAGATTTCGCTTCTAGAGTTTTCAACTCATTAGTCTTCTCCAATGATTCTTACTTCAGGTACAAGCTTAACACCATTCTTTTCAAAAATAACTTCTTGAATATGATGAATCAATTCGATGTAATCTGTTGCTGTTGCTTGATTGATGTTTACAATAAAGCCGGCATGTTTCATTGAAATTTGAGCGCCACCCCATATCTTCCCTTGTAAACCAGCTTCTTGAATCAATTTACCAGTAAAATACCCAGCCGGACGTTTAAAAACACTTCCACATGAAGGATACTCCAAAGGTTGCTTAGATTCTCTTAACAAGGTTAATTCATCCATTCTTTCTTTTATATCTACAGAATGGCCTTTTTTCAATTGGAAAACGACTTCCAAGACGATATCTTGGATTTCTTGGATACGACTATGTCGGTAACTAAATTCTAGTTCTTGATTATCAAATGTTTTTACTTCACCATCACGTGTTAATACCGTAACTGATTCAATAACTTCACTCACTTCACCATCATAAGCACCGGCATTCATATAAACTGCTCCACCAATACTTCCAGGGATGCCGCACGCAAATTCTAATCCCGTCAACTCAGCTTCATAAGCTGCATAAGATGTATCAATTAATCGTGCTCCACTTTGGACAGTTATTTTTTTCTTCTCAATTTTTATCTGTTTCATTTCCGTTAATATCATGACAATTCCATGTATCCCGCTGTCTTTGACAATCAAATTACTGGCATTTCCTAAAACCGTTAAAGGCAAGTTTTCTTTTTTGCCCACAGGACAACGTCTTTAACTTCTTCTGCTGAATTTGGAAAAACTAACATATCAGCTGGTCCACCTGTTTTAGTATACGTGTAAAGTGACAAAGGTTCATTTTCTTTTATGTTCAAATTCGGGAATTGATTCTTAAACTCTTCAAATAACATAGTATTTAATACCCTTTCGTATAAGTTGAGCCTACTGCTCTACCTTTTATTAATCGATCTAGCCTACTTACTATACTTAGTTTAACATGCTAGGTTTCTTTTTTATAGTTTCGTTTAGCTTTCTGTCAAAAGATTTAGTACTTTCTTAACATAACCTTTGTTCAAAAAAAGGTCTGGGAAAATTCTCCCAGGCCTGTTTGATTTGAACTCATTTTTCAGCTAACCATAAGTCGCTACATCATTTTCTTATTTTAATTTATTCAAGTAATCATAACGTTCAAATATTTCTGACTCAGCTATTCCTACAAGAACGGTTCCTTCTTCGATCCGGTAATCTGGACCAAAAGAAACATCCATTCGTTTTTGATTCACTTTTCTGATTCCAATAATATTGATTTCATATTTTTGGCGTAAATCTAACTCATCAAACGTTTTACCAATCCAACGAACTGGCGGTTTGAATTCAATAACAGCGTAATCTTCATCTAAATCTACAATATCCGTAATGTGTCTTCTTAAAACATTTTTTGCTACACGCGTTCCAGCTTCTTTTTCAGGACGTATTACTTTGGTAGCACCAATTTCATAAAGAACTTCCATAAACGACTTGTTTTTAGCTTTTGCAATAATCGAAGGAACACCTAATTTTTTGCAGTTCATAATAGCTAGAACACTAGCTTCTAAACTCGTTCCAGTTGCTACAACCACTACATCGCAATTATCTAAACCGATGCTACGCAAAAAATTCAAATCTGTAATATTTCCTTGTATTGCTTTTGTTACATAAGGTTCGACACGTTCAACATTATCCATATCTAAATCAACTGCAATAACCTCACAGTCAAATTCATTTAATTCTTTAGCAATTGACGATCCAAAGACACCTAGGCCTAATACGCCGATTGTTCTTACTGCCATATTCAAGTTCTCCTATCCAATTAAAATTGTTGTCTTTGCATACAACTGATCTTTTGTTTTTCTACTTTTCCGACTCAAACTTAATAAAATGGTGATCGGTCCAATTCTACCCACGAACATTAAAATCATCAATACAACCTGACTAATATGAGATAACTCTGGTGTCAAATTAACACTAACACCCACTGTTGCCAATGCAGATACTGCTTCAAACAATAAATATAAGAAAGGTTGGTCTTCAACTAACATTAAAATGCTCACACCTGCCAATAGGAAGAGTGTAAAGGTTGCAATAACAACGATTGCACGACGAATAAGTTCTATCGGAATTGTATGATGAGCATAGTTAACGTGTTTTTGACCTTTGATTTCACTGATAATTAATAAAACAACTAGTGCAAATGTTGTCGTCTTAATCCCACCCGCAGCTCCACCTGGAGACCCGCCAATAAACATTGTGCCGATAAAAAATAATAATGAAAAAGGTTTTACTAATTCAAAATCAATTGTCGCAAAACCGGCTGTTCTCATCGTTACTGTTTGGAAGAAAGAAGTTAATACTTTCTCACCAAACGTGAAGTTGCCGATTGAATTAGGATTATTCCACTCTACCGCTAAGAAAACAAGAGTTCCAACTACAATCAACCCCAAGGTCATATTGATAGCTAAGCGCGTATGAATTTTCAACATCCGGTAAGATCTTTTCCAACCACTTTTGCATTTATTTTTAATAATAGATTGAACATTATGAGTCACATCAAACCAAACGGAGAAACCAATCCCGCCTAAAATAATCAACGTCGTGACCACCAAATTTATCAAGGGATCATGAACATATTCTTGCAGGCTGTAAGCACCTATGTTATCAAAACCTGCATTGCAAAATGCTGAAACAGCAATAAATAAAGAAACAAAAAGACCGCTAGCATATCCAAATTCCGGGATAAATCTAATTGACAAAAGAAGCATTCCCGTGCCTTCTATAATGGCAGTATATTTAATAATGGAGGCTAGATAAATTTTAAAATCTCCTAGTTCATCTCTGTTAAGAGATTCTTTCACAGCAATAGTATCCGAGAAACTCATTTTCCTTCCCATTCGCATGAGAAAGGTCGCTAATATGGTCATTAAACCAATTCCACCAATTTGCATGAGAACAATACAGACTATTTGTCCAAATACCGTAAAAGATGTGGCTACGGGTAATGTAAATAAACCCGTTACACATACCATGGATACTGCTGTAAATAAATTATCAAAATAAGTTGTTTCTGAACTTTCAAGATTGCTAAAAGGAAGCGTCAATAAAAGCGATCCTATGAAGATAACAGTTGCAAAGCTAATGACTATTTTAACAGCTGGAGGTAATCTCCTGAGCCTTTTTAAAAACATCGTTTTCTCCTCATTCTTTCTTAAATTCTGGCATACGAATGTATTATATTCTTTCTAAAATAAAAGTAAAGAAAATTCGATTTTTTCTAAAAAAATAAGATTGGCTTCCGCCAATCTTATGCTTATAATAACACTAGTTTATTAGACATAATCTGCTACAATCAGTTGACAGATGCGGTGGCTTTCCAGAGAGGATTCCATGCTCACAGGATTCACTTGGTTTTCAAATCCTTCTATTGTATCACGAATCAACGGAGCAAAACCTCTTTTTTCAAGAGTTTGATCCCAATCACTAAAATTGATGACTTGTTTTTTTCCAGCAGTTTCAATTTCGTAATCGGTTAAATTTGTTACTCGATGAGTACCTGTTGGCGATTGAACTTCTGCTGTTTCGAAGTTCGCACCTGAGTTATAATTCATTGTGGCAATACACTCTGTGTGTTTTGTAGTAAGATGCAACACACATGTTTTCAAATCACCGTTTTCTTCTTTTATGCTGAAGTTTGTTTGAATAACGGGTTCATCCAATAAGAATAAAGCGGTATCAACTACATGAATAAACAAATCATAAATGGCATATTTCACACTACCCGAACTGTTAGGTTTTGTTTTTTGGACAAAGACCATACTTTTGTTAGGAACTTCTTTCAATTTTTTAATCATCGGTGCAAATCTACGATTAAATCCTGTAACAAGTAAAACATTTTTTTCTTCAGCTAGTTGCATCAATGTTTTTACTTCATCAAGATCTTCACTGATTGGTTTATCAACATACACATGGATGCCTTTTTCAATACATTGTCTGATTAGAGCTTCATGAGTATGCGTTGCTGTATGTATAAAAACGGCTTCAACTCCACTCATAAGTAACTCTTCAACAGAAGAATACAAATTAGAAATTCGATATTTTCCACCGATTTTTGCTAACTTTTCTTGATCACGTGTAAATAAATGCCATTCTATTGTTTTATCCATAGCCATCATAACCGGCAAATAAGCCTTTTGAGAAATATTTCCTAAACCAATAATTCCAATTTTCATTTTTAAAACCTTCTCTCTTTTTTCTTTTTCACTACATATCCTATCATATTTCATACGAGAATACTCTTTTTAAAGGCTTTTCGTCAAATAGTGTGGATGCTTCAAAAAATTCTTATGGAATAGACTGATTTGCTTGTAAGAGCCCTGGTACGGTCTTAAGCCTAAAGTCTTAATATCTTTCAAGCATCAAACACAGCCTACTCGCTAAAGCATTAAAGCTGAGTCATTCGCATTGAATACTTAATCGGGCTACAAGCAATCCTATTCCTCCAGAATGTTAAGCATGAACTAAATTAATCTACCCACACTAAAAAGTATAGAGACTTTTTAAAATGCGAGATAGTTTACTATTTTTTTATCTTTTGTACAATAAAGATAAGATGTTACTTATTTAGGAGGAACAAGCTAATGAAATTTATCTCATGGAATGTTAATGGATTGCGTGCCATTATAAAAAAAGGCTTTATGGATATTTTCAATGAATTAGATGCTGATTTCTTTTGTCTGCAAGAAACCAAGCTCCAAGAAGGACAGATTGAGTTTAAAGTTCCAGGCTATTATGATTACTGGAATTATGCAGAGAAAAAAGGCTATTCTGGAACAGCTATTTTCACCAAACACAAACCACTATCTGTAACTTATGGCATTGGGAAGCCTGAACATGATCAAGAAGGACGCGTTATCACTTTAAGCTACCCTGATTATTATGTTGTTACTTGTTATACTCCTAACTCTAAAAGCGAATTGAAACGTCTGGATTATCGAATGGAATGGGAAGATGACTTTCTCTCTTACCTTAAAACATTGGATACTGAAAAACCAGTCATTCTCTGTGGCGATTTAAATGTCGCACATGAAAATATCGATTTGAAAAATTGGAAAACAAATCAAAAAAGTGCTGGATTTAGCGAAGAAGAACGCTTGAAGTTCTCCACTTTACTAGACAATGGGTTTATTGATACTTTCCGTTACTTCTACCCCAATAAAGAAGTGCCTATACTTGGTGGAACTAT